>JAEELK010000165.1 GCA_016282655.1 Bacillota bacterium
CGACACCGTCGATCACGATACGGAATTTCTTGATTGCCATAGGACTCTACCTCCTCGTCTACTGCAGGGAACCGCAGCGGGATTCGCGGCTCCAGTTGGATTCCTCGGTCTTGACCGGAACGATGCTGCGGACGACGAAGCTGTCCGCGCTCTTTCCGAGATAGGCTGCGACGGCCGCGGCCGCGATGAGCGCCAGCGTGCTGTCCGCCTGCTGCGGTGCCGGCTCTGCGGGAGCGGTCCGTGCCGCCGGCGCAGCCGCGGCGATCGCCTTTGCTTTCTTTTCGTTTGTCAGCTTCGAGATGATGCTCACCAGGATGATGATGGAGAACAGCACCACGAAGACGGTCAGGATGGAGAAGAGGCAAACGATCCCGGCTTCTCCGATCGACAGCGTTTCACTAAACATAGGCGCTCACCTTACAGGGGGATGTTCCCGTGCTTCTTGCGGGGCTTTTCGGCCCGCTTGCCATCCAGGGACTCGAAGGCCTCGATGAGGTACTTGCGCGTCTCGCTGGGCAGGATGACGTCGTCCACGTAGCCGCGGCTCGCCGCCACGTAGGGGTTCATCATGGCCTCCTGGTATTCGTCGATCTTCTCTTTCCGCTTCGCGGCAGGATCCTCCGCGTTCTTGATCTCCTTCGAGAAGATGATGTTCGCGGCGCCCTGCGCGCCCATGACGGCGATCTCGGCGTCCGGCCAGGCGTAGACCAGGTCCGCGCCCAGATGCTTGGAGCACATGCCGATGTAGGCGCCGCCGTAGGCCTTGCGGGTGATGACCGTCACCTTGGGCACGGAAGCCTCGCTGTAGGCGAAGAGGATCTTCGCGCCGTGGCGGATGATGCCGCCGTGCTCCTGCGAGGTGCCGGGCAGGAAGCCGGGGACGTCCTCCAGGGTCAGCAGCGGGATGTTGAAGGCGTCGCAGGTGCGGATGAAGCGCGCGGCCTTGTCCGAAGCGTTGATGTCCAGGCAGCCCGCCATGGCCTTGGGCTGGGAGGCGATGACGCCCACCGTCTTGCCGTTCAGGCGGATGAAGCAGGTGATGATGTTCTTCGCGAAGAGGGCCTGATGCTCCATGTATTCGCCGTTGTCCGCCAGGCTGCGGATGATGTCGAACATGTCGTAGGCCTTGTTCGGAGACTCCGGCACCACGCTGTTCAGGGCCTCGTCCTCACGGTTCAGATCGTCCGTGCAGGGATAGGCCGGCGCCTTCTCCATGTTGTTGGAGGGCAGGAAGGACAGCAGGCGCTTGATCTCTTCGATGCACTCGTCCTCGCTGGCGCAGGCGTAGTGCGCGCAGCCGGAGACGGCGTTGTGCGTGAGGGCGCCGCCCAGGGCGTCCGCAGAGACCTCTTCCCCGGTGACGGTCTTGATGACCGCGGGGCCGGTGATGAACATCTCGCCGGTGCCCTGCACCATGAAGATGAAATCCGTGAGCGCCGGGGAATAGACCGCGCCGCCCGCGCAGGGCCCCATGATCACGGAGATCTGCGGGATGACCCCGGAGGCCATGGTGTTGTTGTAGAAGATGCGGCCGTAGCCGGCCAGCGCGTCCACGCCTTCCTGGATGCGCGCTCCGCCGGAGTCGTTGATGCAGATCATGGGCGCGCCGACCTTCAGCGCGGCCTCCTGCGCCGCCGCGATCTTCATGGCGTGCTCGTAGCCGAGGGAGCCGCCGATGACCGTGAAGTCCTGGGCCGCCGCGTAGACCAGCCGGCCGTTTATGGTGCCGTGACCGGTGACGACGCCGTCGCCGGCCGCCTCTTTCTTTTCCATGCCGAAATTCGTGCATCTGTGGCGGACGAAGAGCCCGGTCTCCACGAAGCTCCCCGCGTCGAAGAGCTTTTCCAGGCGCTCGCGGGCCGTCTGCTTGCCGAGCGCGTGCTGGCGCTCGATGGCCTTCTCGCCGCCGCCCAGCCGCAGCGCTTCCTTTTTCTTCAGGAGTTCTTCCTGTTTGACAGTAGCCATATTCTCTCTCCTATTTCGCCCGGAAGCTTTCCGGTACTTCGTACAGACCGCCGGAGATCTCGCTGATCTCTTCTAACGTCTTGGCCGCCAGCAGGTCTTTGTTCGCGCGGGCGGGGTCGATGTCCAGATCCTCGGGCAGCGCGACTCTTCCCTCCTTGCGCAGCTGGGCGAGCTCTGCGGGGCTGACCGTGTCGCCGAGCGGCGTGCCCTGCGCGATGGCGCCCATGAGCTTGCCTCTCTCCTCCGCGTTCCGCGCGGTGTAGAGGTAGGCGATGCCCTGCTCGGTGACCACGTGCGTGACGTCCTCGCCGTACATCATGACGGGGGCGCTGTCCATGCCGGCATCCTTGCCGATCTGCACCGCGTCCAGCTCGGGCACGAAGGCCGGACCGAACTTGGAGGCGGACTTGACCATCTGCACCACCAGCTTGCGGCCGGAGATCAGCGAACCGTTGCCGGGCGCCATGTCCTTCCAGGCCTGCGTGGTGTGGCGTCTGCCGCCGGACATGTTGCCCATGTTCGGCGCTCCGCCGTAGCCGGAGAGCCTGCCGTTCGTGACGGTGGAGGAGTTGCCGGCGTAGTCCATCTGCAGGGTGCCGCCGAGGAAGAGGTCCATGCCGTAGAGGCCGGCGATCTGCGCCGCCGTGCGGTTGGAGCGCAGGCTGCCGTCCTTTCCGGTGAAGAAGATGTCCGGGCGCGCCGCGGTGTATCTCTCCATGCCGACCTCGCCGCCGAAGGCGACGATCTGCTTCACCCAGCCGTCCTCGATGGCGGGGATCAGCGTCGGATGGGGGTTCAGGACCCAGTTCGTGGCGATCTTGCCCTTCAGGCCGAGCTCGTTGCCGTAGGTGGGCAGGAGGAGCTCGATGGCGCAGCCGTTGTAGCCGATGCCGTGGTTCAGCGTCTGTACGTGATGCTTGGCGTAGATGCCCTTGATGACCATCATGCCCATGAGGATGTGGGCGTCCTGGATCTTCTGGGGATCACGGGTGAAGAGCGGGACCATCGGATAGGGCTCGTCCGCCGGCACGATGAAGTCGATCCAGTCGCCGGGGATGTCCACGCGGGGCAGGTCCTTGCTGTCCACGATCTCGTTCACCTGCACGATGACGATGCCGTTCTTGAAGGCGGCCGCCTCCGCGAGCATGGGCGTCTCTTCGGTGTTGTAGCCGGTGTAGAGGTTGCCGTTCCTGTCCGCCTTGTCCGCGGCGAGCAGGCATACGTTGGGGGTCAGATCCACGTAGAGCCGGCCGTACATCTCCAGATAGGTGTGGATGGCGCCGATGCGCAGCTTGTGCTCGGCCAGCATCTTGGAGATGCGCAGGCTCTGGGTGCCGGCGAAGGCGAAGTTCAGCTCCTCGGCGATGCCCTTCTCGAAGAGATCCAGATGATCGTCTCTGGAGACGGAAGGCATGATCATGTTGAGGTGATGGATCCTGCCCGGGTCCACCGAGGCCAGCGCGTGCGCCAGGAAGGATGCCTGCTTCTGGTTGCAGCCCTCCAGCACGACTCTATCGTAAGGGCGGATGACGCCTTCCAGCAGAGGAATGATCTTCTCCGTCGCCACCACCTTGCCGTCTGCGAATGCGGCGCCCGCCGCCATTCTTTCCTGTTTGGATTGTCTTTCTTTGTCCCACTGCATGATAGGCTCCTTTCTCAGAGCGGCCTCCCCGGGCCGCATGCGCTTCTTGTTACTTAATAATATACGCGCAGAAATTTATGCTGTCTAATATATAAATCGTCAACTATTCATGATATAATCGTTATTGATAAACAAAAAAAAGCCGGCCCGCGGCGCTGCGGGCTGCCCTCCCGCGGAAAGGAGCCCTTCATGCTGAACCTCTATACGCTCTCACAATTCAAAAAAGTCGCGGAGACGGAGCACGTCACCCGGGCGGCGGAAGAGCTGCACGTGGCGCAGTCCGCGCTCAGCCGCACGCTCAGCGCGCTGGAGGAGGATCTCGGCGTCCGGCTCTTCGACCGCGTGGGAAAGAACATCGCGCTCAACGACTACGGCCGCATCGTGCTGAAGCATACCGAGACCATGCTGCGCGAGGAGGAGGCGATCCGCAGGGAGCTGCGGGACTGCCGGGGCGAAAAAGAAAGCGTGGTCCGCATCTCCATGCAGGCCGCCACCATGCTGCTGCCGGAACTGCTGGTAGGCTTCCGGCGTCTCCATCCGGAGATCCGCCTGGAGATCTTTCAGGGCGAGCTGCGCAAAGAACAGGAAGAGCGCTGCGATCTGCGGATCTTCGCCGTGAGCCGCCCCCTCTCCCAGGAGGCGAACGCCTCCCTGCTGCTGGCGGAGCAGGTCTGTCTGGGACTGCCGCTGGAGCACCCGCTGGCGGAGCGGAGCAGCATCGACCTGCGGCAGGCGCAGGAGCTCGACTTCATCTGCCTGCCCAAGGGGCGGGCCATCCGCAGCCTCACGGACGAGCTCTGCGCCAGAGCGCAGTTCGAGCCCCGCATCCGCATCGAATGCGACTCCCCGGAGATGGTCCGGCAGCTCATCGCCGCGGGGCAGGGCGTCTCCTTCGTGCCCGCGGTCACCTGGAAGGGCCTGGGCGGCGGGCGGGTGGTCCTGCGTCCCCTGCGTTATCCCAAGGGCAATCGCTATCTCTATCTCTCCGCCTATGAACGCGCCTATCTCTCTCACGCCGTCAAGGCCTTCCGGGATTACGCCCTCTCCTATTTCGTGCGCCTGGCGGAAGAGGCCGCGGCGGAGCCGCGGGCATAACGCCCCCTGCGCGGCGCGTCCGGGCCGTTCTCCAGCGATCAAAAAAGCCGCGGAGCGAAAGGCTCCGCGGCTCTTCTTTTTCTTCTGATCAATCCGAGAGATCCAGGTCCGGCGTGATCTGGATGTCATATTCCGGACAGGCCTTGCGCGTGATCCGGTAGAGCTTGTCCAGCGCCTCCTGCGGATCCACGTCGAAGCTCAGCACCACGTCGAAGTGCAGGAGCTTCTTCTCCGTATCCACGTAAAAGCCGTGTATCTGCAGGGCCCAATCGTTGGAGAGCACCTTGCGCTGGACCTTGTTGCGGATCCGCGCCGCCTCATCGTCCCGGGTGTTGTAGGAATAGACCCCGATGCCCGTGAGGATGACGCCCGTGGCCCGATAGACCTTGGATTCCAGCCGATGGGTGAGGCTGTCCACCTCCGCCACCGTCATGGTGTCCGGCAGTTCTATATGGACCGATGCGTAGTTCTTGCCGGGGCCGTAGTTGTTCAGCAGCAGATCGTAGGCGCCGATCACTTCAGGCTCGTCTTCCAGCAGTTTTTTGATCTCCCGGCTGACGTCCTCGTCCGCCCTCCTGCCCAGGATCTCGCTCACCGTATTGCCGAGCATCTTCAGGCCCGCCCGGATGATCATCAGGGAGATCAGCACGCCGACATAGGCTTCCAGAGAGACGCCCTTCGCCATGTACAGCACGGCCGTCAGCAGCACGGAGAGCGAGAGCAGCGCGTCGTAGAGCGCGTCCGCCCCGGAGGCCGCGAGCGCGGCGGAGCCCACCTTTTCCCCCGTGCGCTTCACGTAATTCCCCAGCAGGAGCTTCACGACGATCGCGGTCGCGATGACGAGCAGCGTCCACATGGAGTAGCGCGGCTCCACGGGATGCATGACCTTTTTGCAGGACTCCCAGAAAGAAGTCAGGCCCGCGTAGAGCACGATGCCGGAGACGAGCAGACCGGAGAGATACTCCGCGCGGCCGTGGCCCAGCGGATGCTTTTTGTCCGGCCGTTTGTCCGCAAGACGCGTCCCCACGATGATGATGACGGAGGACAGCGCGTCCGAAAGGTTGTTGACCGCGTCCAGCACGATGGCGATGGAATGCGCAAAAATGCCGACCGCCGCCTTAAAGGCGGCCAGCATTACGTTGATGAGGATGCTGATCCCGCTGGTGCGCTGGATCACCCGCTGGCGTTCCCAGTGCTCCTGCATCAGATCGACTTCACTGTTTCCCGTCGTCATCTCTCTGCCCCTGTTTCCGGGCCCTCCGTCGTTTTTATTCCCGCACGCCCTGCAGGATGACCGCCCAGGCCTCCAAAAGGCGCTCCATGCTCCAGGCCGCGTTCGCCGGGCTGGTGGAAGGCAGGCACTGCGCTTCCCGCCCGATCCGCGCTTCGATCCATCTGCGGTAGAGCGCGTGCGACGTCTTCCCGTTGCAGTAGATCTGCCGAATGTCGCAGCGCTCCAGGATGACGCGCAGGTCGTTCGGCTCCGCGTTCCGGATGCTGGCGTCCGAGGAGCCGCGGATCTCGCAGCTCGCGATGGAATCCCAGAGCGCGAGGCCGTTGTCCAGGATCAGCGCCTTCTTCTCCGGGATCGTCCGCGGCACCGCCGCGCCGAAGAGCGCAGCGATCAGCGGCCAGAAGCGGTTCTGCGGATGGCCGTAAAAGAACTGCTGCTCCCGGGACTTGACCGAAGGAAAAGACCCGAGGATCAGCACTCTGCTCCTCTTGTCAAAGAGCGGCCCGAAGGGATGTGCGAGCCGCTCTGCCTGTATTTCTTTCTGCATCTCTTTCCTGCCTGCAGAACTGCCGTCCCGGCCGTCCGATCAGTTCTCGCCGGGGAGTTTGTTCTCTTTGATCAGTTTGAGCATCACGTCCGCGACCTCGGGATCGAACTGCAGGCCGCGGTTCGACTCCAGCTCGCCGATGATGGTCTCCTTCGAAAGTCTCTTCCGGTACACGCGGTCCGTATTCATGGCGTCGTAGGAATCCGCCACGCAGATCATGCGCGCGATGAAGGGGATGTCCTTGCCGGCTCTCCCCTCCGGATAGCCTTTCCCGTCGTATCTTTCGTGATGATAGCGCGCGCCTTCGTCCACGTCCTCCAGGCTGTGGAATCTGCTCAGGATCTCGCCGCCGCGCACCGTGTGGGACTTGATGACCTCGAATTCCTCCGCGGTCAGCTTGCCGGGCTTGCCGAGGATGCTGTCCGGCACGCCGATCTTGCCGCAGTCGTGCAGGAGCGCCACGTAATAGATGCGGTCCAGCTCTTCCCCGCTGTAGCCGAACTCCTTCGCGATGCGCCCGGTATAGAGGGCGACCCGCTTGGAATGGCCGTTCGTGTACGGGTCCTTGGCATCGATGAAGCCGGTGAAGGTCTCGATGGACTCGTTGATGATCTCGTTGTCCCGCTCATGCCGCTCCTTGTACTTTTTGATCTGCGCGGAGGTGATCAGGAAGATGAGCAGCGCGACCAGCCAGCAGCCCATGGCGACCAGCGAGAGCCAGAAGAGCGGTTCGCTCGTCAGCAGCCTGTGGAACGTATAGTCCAGTTCCAGCACCGATTCGTCGATGTTCTCCCCGATGGCGGTATAGAGGATGATGCCGGGCGTCGTTCCCTCGAAGGGCTCGATCGGCACTTCCATGGCGTTCATGCTGGAGCTGGGCGTGTAGACCAGATAATCCCCGGCGCGCATGGCGATGAAGGTCTCGCCGTCCACGGTGACCGTCTGCAGCGAATGCTGGCTCGGATCGAATTCCCGCAGGTCGGGAACGGTGTCGACCACCTCACCGCCCGGCACGTGCTGGTGGATCTCCAGCGCGCCGTTCCACGCGGAAGCAAGGAATACCTCCCGGCTGAAATAGAGGCGGAAGAGGAAGTTCGATACCTCGTCCTTCGTGTTGTTGGAGACGGTGAAATCATAGGTGTACGCCTGATAATTGTTCTCCGTCAGCCCTTCGTTGTTGAAGTCGAAGAGTTTGGTCCAGGTGCTACTTCTTGGGACCGCCACCACGGAGACGTCTTTCTGCTTCGCGCCGTCCGGCGAGAAGAGCTCCGCTTTCGAGAAGGACTCGTGGTGCGTCACGCTGTTGTACGCGTTGGTCTTGATCACGCTCGCGCCCAGAAAGGCGAGCGCGAGGATCAGCGTAACGACGAATGCGATGATCGCTGGTTTCCTGTTATCGTTCTGTTTCATGACTGCTCCTGTAAGTGATATCTGTCGTTTGACCAGGGATCGATCCCGGACGTACCCTTGCTCTTGC
>JAEELK010000166.1 GCA_016282655.1 Bacillota bacterium
GGTCTCGTCCCCGTTTTCGGCCGCATAGGACACGAAGCTCAGCTTGCTGCTCTGCATCCAGTCCGCAAGCACCTCCGCGTCGGTCTCACAGTACTTGATCGTTGCGCCCGAGAAGATGGCGGAGCTTTCGAGGCCGTTCAGCAGTTCGCCCGCCTCCCCGACCGCTTCCGGGTCGTCGGTGAGCGGATCCAGCGTGGCCGTAAGCGTCGCCGTGAAAGCGCTGCCGGAGGTGAAGCCGGAGCCGCTGAAAACGTGATCGCTCGGTTCAGCGCCCTCGCTTTGCGAGAGCGCGACGTTCCCCACCTTGGCCGATGCGGAATCGATGCTGTAGCAGGATCCGTCCGCATAGTAAAGGTGGAAGGTGATGGAGGACGGCGTGGCGGTAAAGATCTGTCCGTCCTCTTCAACGAACTGCGCCTCGCCGCCGGCGATGCTGACGGCGACGGACGCAAGGGCTTCGCTGGCGGGCACGGAAACGTTCACCATGCTCTCCTGCGTCTGTCCTCCGTTTCCGCCGCTCCCGCCGTTTCCGCGGCCGCTGCTTCCCGAATCGCTGCCGGTCCCGGCGGCCGCGGCTGTGGCTTCGCCGCTCTCCAGCACGGCTGTGTTGGCGCTGGTGCCGCTGCCGGATGCTCTTGTCTGGGTGGTGAAGACCTCATCCGCCGTATCGCTGCCGCCGTCCACCTTGCCGTAGATCTGCAGATTCAGATCCGCAGCCTGTTTTTTGATCTGCTCCTGGAGATTCAGGCTGTCCACAAACAGCTGATGCTGCTCTGCCCGCTGCACCTCAAGCCGCTCATTCAGCGACTGCAGCTGCGTGAGAGCGCTCTGGCCGTCTGCCGCTCCGGTCTGGATCAGCCCCGCATCGACATTCTGCCGGAATGCGCCGGCTTCCTTCTCGGAGATCCGGCCCGCCTCGAGGAGGAACCGCTGCGTCTCGAGCTGCAGCTTATTCACATCGAGTCTATCCGTGAATTCCGCGCCTGCCGCGGCCGCACGAAGATTGCAGCCAGGTTTCATGACAAGGGGGATCGATCTATGGGCAGAGAGATATTGCTGCTCCATGGATGCAATACCTTCATCAACAAGAAGTTTCTTTAAGATGGTCTTCATCTGGCCGTTCAACACGCTCACATGCGTATCCAAGTTCCTGGGCTCGAACTTTGCTTCCAGGAGAGAGCCGCGGACGCCCGTCATGGTATTCGTGGTATGGACGTTCAGCGTTTTTCCGCCCGTGACCGGCTGCGGCACGTCGGCAAGCGCTGTGCCGTTCTCGAGCATCACGTCGATCTTTTCGCCGGAGAGCACCAGGCTCAGTTTGCTGTTCGATTCCAGCAGGAGCGCGTTCGCTCCGTCCAGCGAGAGATAGGCGCTGCTGTCGATGCCCGTGGAGATGCTGTAACCGGAAAAGAGCTGCCTGCCGTTCCAGTACGATACGCTCGCTCCGGAGGGGTCGTATACGTTCACCGTGCCGGAATAACTCTCCAAAGCGACAGACGCGGCCGATCCCTTCTTCGTTGCCGCAAAGGCGCCGGGCGCTGTCATCAGGATCAGGCAGAGCGTCAGTAGTAATGCGATGGCTTTTCGGGTCTTCATTTGTTTTCCTCCCAGGCTTTCGAACGTTCAAACAAATCCAATATCTCTGCGTCTATGCTCCCCTCCGCCGCCATGCTGTGCAGGATGGAGAGCGCTTTCTCCACCGGCATGGGCGGCTTGTAGGGGCGGTCCCGCGCGGTAAGCGCGTCGAACACGTCCAGTATGGTCAGGATGCGCACCTCCGGCGGGATCGCTTCCGCGCCGAGGTGCTGCGGATAGCCTCTGCCGTTCAGCAGTTCATGGTGCGCCGCCGCCCAGAGCGGCGTCTTCGCGTATTGCTTTGGAAAGAAGACCCCGCCGAGGATCTTCTCCGTGGCCGTCACGTGGCTTTCCATGACGCCGCGCTCCGCGGCGGTCAGCGTGCCCTTCCGGACGGAGAGGGCCGTTTCCTCTTCCTCCGTGATCCAGGGCTGCTCCGCGCCGCTTTCGTCTGTGAAGCGCCGCGCCGCGAGCGCCCGCAGCCGCTCCAGATCCTCATCCGGCAGGAAGCCCGCCTTGTTGATCCGGGTGATGAAGGCTTCCGCGTCCGCGAGCTCCGTCCGCAGCCGGGATTCCTCCTCCGGACCGCAGCGCCCTTCCAGGCGGTCGATGCGCCCGAGCAGGCCGATGATGCGAAGCCGCGTCAGCAGCGGCTCCAGCGCCGCGCCGAGGCGGTCCGCCTTGTCCATCACCTCCAGCGGCACCACGAGCTTGCCGACGTCGTGCAGCCATACGCTCAAAAGAAAGGCTTCCCGATCGCTCTCCCCCATGGCCAGCGGCTCGCCCTCTTCGCTCAGCCAGTCGAGGAAGCGTTCCCCGTAGCGCACCATGTTGCGGGTGTGGTTGGCGTTATACGGCGTCCGTTCGTCGATGGCCGTGGAGAGCGCGGAGACCAGGGAATGCAGCAGCGATTCGATCTGCTGCGCGTATTGCATATTCGTAAGGCTGATGGCCGTCAGAGAGGCGAGCGCCTGTGTGAGCAGGCCCGCCTGACGGTCGAAGGAACAGACCTTTCCTTCCTCATCCATGGCGTTGATGAGCTGCAGCGCGCCGATGGTCTCTCCGTGATCGTCCGCCAGCGGCAGCACGCACATGGTGCCGGTGTAGTAGCCCGTCATGTCGTCGTAGCGGCGCGAGCCGGAAAGATCAAAGCGCGTATCGCTGCGCACGCTGTCCACGTAGACTGTCTCTCCGTGCAGCACCGCGTAGGCGCAGACGTATTTCTCTTCCAGAGGCACGGGCGGCAGGCTGATGGGCGCCGCGTGGCCGCCCTGCCGCACGCCCATGGACTTCGTGACCAGGCGGCAGAATTCAAGCCCCTTTTCGCTCAGAAGATAGAGGGTCCCGGCGTCGCAGGCGTTGAAGAGCATGGCGCTGTCCAGCAGGTCGGAGAGCAGCTTCTCGCGGTCCCGCTCCGCGCTGATGGAGAGGCAGATCTTCAGGAATGCTTCGATCGGAATGCTTTTCACAGTTCTGTCGTTTCTCCTTCATATGCGAGGCCGGCCGTTTCGGAGATCGCCCGGACTTCTTCCGCGGCCTTGTCGAGTTCTTCGTCCGTATGATAGGGGTCGTGGTGGATCAGGAGCGTCTTCTTCGCGCCGCAGGCTTTGCCGAAAGCGGCGGCGTGGCTCCAGCTGTTGTGCCCGAAGCCGTGCTTCGCGGACGCCTCCGACGGACTGTACTGTCCGTCGATCAGGAGCAGGTCCGCGTCCCTGGCGAAGGCGCAGAGGGCCTCTTCATTGCCCGGCAGGACGCTGCAGTCGCTCGCGAAGACCACGGATTTTCCGGCGCAGTCGAAGCGCAGCACGCTGCAGCCGCCCGGATGGACCGCCTCCATGCTGCGCGCGCGCAGCGGCGCTTCGCCCGGCAGCAGCGCGTCCTCCGGCAGCTCTGAAAAAACGAAGCGGGCGGCCAGTCCGTCCACGTCCACCGGCCAGACCGGCGGCTGCAGGAAACGATTCAGCTGCGCCTTGCCGTCCAGCCCGGCGCGCCGTTTCAGATACACGTGAAAACAGAAGGTGGGGTCGAAGGCCGCCCGGCACATGGGAAGCCCGAGGATGTGGTCCGCGTGCGCGTGGGTCAGAAAGAGATCGGCCTCCTTTTCCCCGGGCCGCAGCAGTTCGTCCAGGCGAAGCATCCCGCTGCCCGCGTCGACGAGCAGCAGCCGGCCGCCGAGCCGCAGCGCGTAGCAGCTCGTGGCGCCTCCGTATTTCTCAAATCCCGCTCCGCTCCGCGGCACAGAGCCCCTGCAGCCGAGCACGTACAACATGTCTTTCATTTGTGTCAAACCTTTTATTCAGCCGTCGATGCGTCCCAGAGCGAAAGGCAGAAGCGCATCATCTTTTCCAGGAAGGGCCGGTTGGCCTCGCCCGGCTTATACTCATAGAACCCCATCCCGACGATGTCGAAGTTCTCTTTCAGCCCCAGCAGGGTCTGATAGACCGCTTCGGCCGGAAGTCCGCCTTCCACCGGGATGCGCGTGTCCGGAAAGTCCTTCGGATCGATGACGTCCAGGTCGAAGTGCACGTAAATGTGGCGCTTTCCCTTCTGCCGGACCGCTTCGTAAAGCGCGTCCGCGGGGTCGCCGGAGGCCGCGTCGATGAGCGTGATCTTTTTTTCCTGATAATAGCGCTGTTCCGGCGGGTCGAGGTCCCTGCCGCCGAACTGGATGACCTGCTCCGTACCGAGCGGCCGCTCGATCCGTTCGGAACAGATCGTGTCCCCCAGCAGGACGCGGATCGGCATGCCGTAAAACAGATGCGTGCTCGACTCCTCCGGCGTGTTGATGTCGCCGTGGGCGTCCATCCAGACCAGCGTCAGATCGCCCTCATAGCGCGCGTTCAGATAAGCGATGGAGGCGATGTCGCCGTCGCAGTCCGCGCCGATCGTGAGCAGCCGCTCCGGACGCTTTTCCGCCAGCAGACGCCGCGCGTCGTCAAACTGTTTCAGAATGGGAGAGAGCCCGAACACGCCCTCCTCCACAGAGAGGTCTGTATCTTCCGAGATCGGGATCGTTTCATGCGGCAGGTCCGCAAGGAAGTCCCGCTCGATCTCCCGGACGCCGTACAGCGTCACCGGGCCCAGACCGCCGCCCTGCCACTGACCGTTGAGAAAAATCAACTTGTCCATGTCTTTCCTTTCGATGCATTCTATATTGCAGCCGGGCCGGATGCCCCTTGGCGATCATGCATATACATAGTTATAATACCA
>JAEELK010000167.1 GCA_016282655.1 Bacillota bacterium
CGCGCGCTCCACGGAGCCGATGGTCTCTCTGCGGCTGTCGTTGAAGCTGGTGCCGAAGCTCACCACGAGCAGCTCGTTCTCCTGGATGCCGTCCTGGTTGAGGGGATCGTCGAGCGACGCGTCTCCGGTAGTATAGTCCTCTTCCTCGGCCGCGTCCCCGCTCTCGTCCGCCGCGGGCTCGGCCTCGTTGTTCTCCGCCTCTTCGCTCTGCGTGCCCGCGTTGGCGCTGCCGCCGCCGCTGCTGCTGCCGCAGCCGGCAAAAAGCGCGCAGCAAAGGAGCAGCACGAGCAAAAGAGCGATCCAGCGTTTGGTATTTTTCATGGGTAATGCCTCCTTTAGACCCTTCGGCAAGACCTGCTCTGCAGTCTGCCGGCGCGGGCGCGTTCCCGCGCCGCGTTTCGATATGTGCGGAAGATGCTCCCAAAGGGCGAGGAAGCGGACAGAAAGCAACGAAAACAGGACGCGCGGCGACGCGCGCTCCCGCCTTCCATGGCTGGACCAATTCCTCGTGGTCCGGGACCTCCCCCCATGGCTGCGGACGGCAGGTTTCCTGGCTCAGGGATCGCGGCGCAGCGGCGGCCTTCCCGCCCCGCAGGGCAGTGGCTGGATTCGCCCGCGCTCCTCCTTCACAGTGACGGGATCGCACAAGATTCGCACTTGTTTCCCTTTTACCCTCCGGCCCGCAGAGCGCGGCGGAGGCACCGTTCGCAGATCATTGATGCGTTTATTCTACCCAGTCCGCGGAGCCCTGTCAAGCAAGGGGCAGCCGGCCGGAAGAGACGAAAAAGGACAGAGGGGACGCTGTCCCTCTGCCCTTCTTTCTTTGCTGTTTTGCTGTCTCCGGACCCTGCCGGAGCTGCGCCATGGGGCGCTTAGAGCACGACGTTCTGCTGCCCGCCGTCCAGCCAGGCGCGCAGGTTCGCGAAGACGACCTCCGCCCGGCGCAGCATGGACTCCTTCGTCGCGAAGGCGATGTGCGGGGTCAGCAGCGTGTTCGGCGCGCGGAGCATCTGGGTGTCCGCCGGGAGCGGCGGCTCCTTGGTGAAGACGTCCACCGCGGCGCCGGCGATGATGCCCTCTTCCAGCGCGCGGCAGAGATCGTCCTCGTTCGTGACCGGGCCGCGCGCCACGTTGATCAGGATGGCGCTCTTCTTCATCAGGGAGAGCTTGGCGTAGTCGATCATGCCGCGGGTGGATTCGGTCAGCGGGCAGTGCAGCACCACGATGTCCGAACGCTGCAGGAGCTCGTCCTGCGGGACCTGCTCCGCCCACGCGGGGAGGTCTGCGATCTGATGCCGGCTCTGCGCGAGGACTTTGCAGCCGAAGGCGTGCAGCAGTTCTCCCGTGCGGGCGCCGATCTTGCCGTAGCCGATGATGCCGACGGTCTTGTCCATGAGCTCACAGCCGACCAGGCCGTCCTTCGTGCCGCCCGCGCGGACGCGTTCCTGCGTCTGCGGCAGATTGCGCAGCATCGAGAGCGCCATGCCGATCACGAGCTCGCTGACCGCCTCGTTGGAAAAGCCGGAGGAATTGGAGACCTTGATCCCCTTCGCTCTGGCGGCGTCCAGTCCCACGTGATCCACGCCGGTGAAGGCGATGTCGATGAACTGCAGCTTCTCGCAGGCAGAGATCACCTCTGCGGGCATGGGCATATTCGCGAGGATCATCGCGTCCGCGTCCTTCGCTTCCGCGATGAGCGTCGGGATGTCCGTCGTTTTGGGATAGTCCGTAAATTCCACCTCGCCGGCGAAGGGCGCCTTCAGCGCGGCCAACGCCTCGTCGGAAATGGCAAGCGGCTCCAGGATGACGACTTTTTTCATATTCTCTTTTCCTTTCATTGGTTTGAACAAGCAGCTAAGAGCTATCATATCACCGGCATCCGCGGAATACAAGCGTTCCCGCGCAAAGCGATTGACCGGCGTTTTTTCCTGCGCTATACTGGGGACGATCTCAACGGGAGCAAAGGAAATGACCGATCAGGAACTTCTTTTAAAACGGATCCTGGATATGGGCGTCGCGATGATCCGCAGCGGCGCGGAGACCCACCGTGTGGAGGACAGCCTCTACCGTCTCTGCCGCAGCTACGAGTTTTCCGACTGCAACATCTGGGTCGTTCCCAGCAACATCCAGGCCACCGTCGTCACGCCGTCCGGCGAAAGCCTCTCGCAGGTCCGCCACATCCGGCGGGCCGGCATGGATTTTCTTGTGCTGGACGCGCTGAACGCGCTCTGCCGCCGGATCTGCGCGGAGCATCCCCCCGCCGAAGACTTTTCGCGGCAGCTCTCCGCCATCACGGACGGTCCCGCGCAGCCCGCCTGGCAGGCCTATCTGGGCGGCCTGCTCGCAGGCGCGGGCTTCGGCATCTTCTTTAACTGCGACCTTCTGGACACGCTGGCGGCAGCGCTCGTCTCTCTCCTCGTGACCTTCCTGGTGCGCCGGGTCGGCCGTCTGGAACGCAACCCGCTGATCCTCAACTTCTTCATCTCGTTCGTTACAGAGC
>JAEELK010000168.1 GCA_016282655.1 Bacillota bacterium
GGGATCCGGGCCGCGGAAGACGCGGGCTTTCCGGACATCAAGCTCAACGTGGTGCTCATGGGCGGCCTCAACGACGACGAGATCGCGGACTTCGTGGATCTGACCAGAGAACAGCCCTGGACCGTCCGCTTCATCGAGCTCATGCCCATCGGCCTTTGCGCCGGCTGGGACAAGGAGCTCTTCCTGCCCGGCAAAGCCGTGCTGGAGCGCTGTCCGGAGCTTCAGCCGGTCGATACGCACGGCGTTTCCTGGCGCTACCGCCTCCCCGACGGGCGCGGCTACGTGGGCCTCATCGCCCCCCTCAGCCACATCTTCTGCAGCCAGTGCAGCCGCATCCGCATCACGGCGGACGGAAAGCTGAAGCCCTGCCTGCATTCCAAAACGGAGATCGAGCTGCGGGGCCTGCATGGCGCCGCTCTGGACGCCGCCATCCGCCGCGGCATCGCCTTCAAGCCGGAACAGCACCACCTCAACGAAGCAGGCATCAGCGAGAGCCTGCGGGGCATGAGCGCCATCGGCGGCTGATCCGCTTTATCATCGGACGGCGCGTCCCGCGCCGCCATCCTCCCCGGAGAAAGGGAACGAATCTTGGAGCTGACGCATTTCAACGAAGAAGGCCGCGCCCACATGGTGGACGTGAGCGCCAAAAAGCCCACGGACCGCATGGCCCGCGCCGCCGCCACCGTCCACATGGCGAAAGAGACCATGGACAAGATCCGGGCGGGGCGCATCGGCAAGGGCGACGTGCTCGCCGTGGCGCAGGTGGCCGGCATCATGGCCGCCAAGAAGAACAGCGAGCTGATCCCCATGTGCCACCCCCTGGGGCTGACCAAAGTGGACATCTCCTTCGCGCTGGAGGAAACGGCGCTGCAGATCCGCAGCGAGGTCCGCTGCCACGGGGAGACCGGCGTGGAGATGGAAGCGCTGACCGCCGCGAGCGTCGCCGCGCTCACGGTCTACGACATGTGCAAGGCCGTGCAGAAGGACATGCGGATCGACGGCATCCGCCTCCTGCACAAGGAGGGCGGCAAGAGCGGCGTCTATGACGCGCCGGCAGAGCCCGGCGCCGGCGAACGGAGCATCCCTTCCGCGGACGCCTGGCTCGCGGAGGCCAAGGCCGCCGCGGCGAACTGCGGCATGTATCTGCTCCACAACGGCGTGGTGCGGCCCAGCGCCCGCGCGTTCGCGCGGGACGGCGATCTGAGCGCCCCGCCCGTCGCGGCCATGCTCTTCGATTACGATGAGGCCAAGGTCCGCGAAGCCGTCCGCGCCGCGGAAGCCATGCCCGGCATCGAATGCGTGCGGGTCTGGCTGAACCGCGGAAGGCTCAGCGTGGGCGACGACATCATGTATGTGCTGGTCGGCGGCGACATCCGGCCGCGCGTGAAAGAAGCGCTCTTCACGCTGGTCTCCGAGCTGAAGACCAAGTGCGTATCGGAGCAGGAACTGTCGGAATAAGTCCCGCGCGGCCCCGCCGGGGCGGGCACAGGAGAAGAGAATGAAACTGATCAACACCGTCGACGCCGTAGGACACGTGCTCTGCCACGACCTCACGCAGATCATCCGCGGAGAATACAAGGACGCGCGCTTCCGCAAGGGGCACGTGGTCCGGGAGGAAGACATCCCCGTCCTGCTCTCCATGGGCAAGGAACATCTCTATATCTATGAAGTGACGCCCGGCATGCTGCACGAAAACGACGCGGCCGAGCGCCTCTGCGCCCTCTGCATCAACGAGCGCATGGACCGCAGCGAGGTCAAAGAGGGAAAGATCGAGCTGAAGGCCGCGGAGAACGGCTTCTTCCGGATCCGCAGCGAGGCGCTGCTCGGCATCAACTCCATCGGCGAGATCATCATCGCCACCCGCCGCGGCAACTGCGCCGTCCGCAAGGGAGACAAGCTCGCCGCCATGCGGGTCATCCCCCTCATCATCGAAGAAGAAAAGCTGCAGGCCGCCGAAAAGATCGCGGGCAGCGATCCCATCTTTGAGATCCTCCCCTACGTAAAAAAGACCGCCTGCATCGTCATCACCGGCAGCGAGGTGAAGAAGGGCCTCATCCAGGACACCTTCACGCCTGTGGTCATCGACAAGCTGAAGGCCTACGGCATCGAGACCATCGGCACCGTGCAGTCCGGCGACGGCGTGGAGAACGTGAAGAACGCCATCCTGTCCATGCGCGAAAAGAAGCCGGATCTGATCCTCTGCACCGGCGGCATGAGCGTGGACCCGGACGACAACACGCCCGGCGGCATCCGCGCCAGCGGCGCGAACGTGGTCTGCTACGGCGCCCCGGTCCTGCCCGGCGCCATGTTCCTCATCGCCTATTTCGAAGACGGCACCCCTGTCTGCGGCCTGCCCGGCTGCATCATGCACGCGAACGCCACGGTCTTCGACCTGATGCTCCCGCGACTTGCCGCGGGGCTCCCCATTCGGAGAGAGGACGTCGCCGCCATGGGCGAAGGCGGTCTCTGCCTCGGCTGCAAGGAATGCCGCTATCCCATCTGCCCCTTCGGCAGATAGGACGCCCCAGACCGAAAACATACGCTCCCACCACACGGAAACCACATAAAAAGGAAGAACGCGCCTGCGGGCGCCTTTCTTCCGGCGATCGTTATTCTTTATAAAGCATATCGCGTTGTCCGCCGCCTCCGCGCGCGGTGAAAAGATATGGATTCAGACCCCATCGCAAGACTTGAAAGGAGAATCGTCATCATGAAAAAGCTCTTTGCTCTGCTTCTGGCCCTCGTGCTGGCCTTCGGCTTCACCGCCTGCGGCCAGAAACAAGAAGCCGCGCCCGCGGAGGACGCGCCCGAAGCGGTCGAACTGGTCGTCTTTGCCGCCGCCTCCATGACGGAGACCCTCACGGAGATCGCCGACCTCTACAAGGAAGTCGCGCCCAACGTGACGCTGACGTTCAACTTCGATTCCTCCGGCACGCTGAAGACCCAGATCCAGGAAGGCGCGCCCTGCGACCTCTTCATCTCCGCCGCGCCCAAGCAGATGAACGCGCTGGACGGCGCTCTGAAGGGCGACGCCGAAAAGAACCCCGACGGCCTGGATCTGCTCCTCGCGGGCAGCCGTCTCAACCTGCTGGAGAACAAGGTCACCCTGGCCGTGCCCGACGGTAATCCCAAGGGCGTCGAGAGCTTCGACCAGCTGGCCGATCTCCTGAAGGCCGGCGACGTGAAGCTCGCCATGGGCAACAGCGACGTTCCCGTAGGGCAGTACACGCAGAAGATCTTCGCGTTCTATGAGATCGACGAGGCCGCCGCGGCGCCCTGCCTGACCTACGGTTCCAACGTCAAGGAAGTCACCACCGCCGTGAAGGAAGCCACCGTCGACTGCGGCGTCATCTACGCCACCGACGCCTGCTCCGCCGGCCTCACCGTGGTGGACAGCGCCACCAAAGAGATGTGCGGACAGGTCATCTACCCCGCCGCCGTGCTCGCCGGCGCCGCGCATCCGGACGAGGCGGCCGCCTTCCTGGCCTATCTGCAGACCGGACCCGCCGTGGCGGTCTTCGAGGCCGTCGGCTTCAGCCCCGCATTCTAGTTCACTTTCATTCTTTTTCCTTCTTTATTTCACAAGGGAGGGGGCGGGGCCTCCGGCCCCGCCCCGGGCTCCCTCTCCCCCCCCGAAAGGCTGTTCCATGGACTGGTATCCGCTCTACAACTCGCTGCGCATCGCCGCCATCGCCTCCTTCTTCGTCTTTTTTCTGGGCGTCGCGGCCGCGTACTACATCGCGAAGCTCCCGCGCCTGCTCAAGGGCACGCTGGACGTGATCCTGACCCTGCCGCTGGTGCTGCCGCCGACCGTCGTCGGCTATCTGCTGCTCCGTCTGCTGGGCCCCCGCCGCGTCGTGGGCGCCTGGTTTCTGGAGCATTTCGACCTGCGCCTCGTCATGACCTGGTGGTCGGCCGTCTTCGCGGTCATCGTGGTGGTCTTTCCTCTCATGTACCGCACCGTCCGCGCCTCCTTCGAGTCCTTCGACGAGACGCTGGCCTACGCCGGTCAGACCCTCGGCCTGAGCAACACTTATATCTTCTGGCGCATCCGC
Source organism: Bacillota bacterium (assembly GCA_016282655.1). Taxonomy (GTDB): domain Bacteria; phylum Bacillota; class Clostridia; order Peptostreptococcales; family Anaerovoracaceae; genus JAEELK01. Next base: position 4,056 of record JAEELK010000168.1, read on the forward strand.
ATGCCCTACTGCCGGCAGGGGCTGATCGCCGGCACGGTGCTGGCCTTCGCCCGCGCGCTGGGCGAATACGGCGCCACCTCCATGATCGCCGGCTACACGCCCGGCAAGACCGCGACCATCTCCACCACGGTCTATCAGCTCTGGCGGACGGACAACGACGCGCTGGCCCTGAAATGGGTGCTCGTGAACATCGCCATCTCCGCCGTCATCATGCTCGTGGTCAACATGCTGGAGAAAAAGGATCTGCTGACGGAGGCCCGCAGGTCCGGAAAGGCGCGCGCATGAGCCTGATCGTCGACATCGAAAAACGCCTCGGCGCGTTTACCCTGCGCGCGGAATTGGAGGCGCGGGGCGGCGAAGCGCTCGCCCTGCTCGGCCCTTCCGGCTGCGGCAAGACCGTCACGCTGAAATGCGTGGCGGGCATCCTGACGCCGGACCGCGGGCACATCGAGCTGGACGGCCGGGTGCTTTATGACAGTAAGGATCAGATCGACCTCCCGCCGCAGGAGCGGCAGATCGGCTATCTCTTCCAGCAATACGCCCTCTTCCCGAACATGACGGTGGAGCAGAACATCCTCTGCGGCATCCAGCGCGGCGGAAAGGCGGAAAAGGCGGAGCTGGCCGCCGCGCAGATCCGGCGTTTCCGCCTGGGCGGACTGGAGAAACAGTATCCGGCGCAGCTCTCCGGCGGGCAGCAGCAGCGCGTGGCGCTGGCGCGGATCCTTGCCTCCGGACCGCAGGCCGTCCTCCTGGACGAACCCTTCTCCGCGCTGGACAGCTTTCTGAAGTGGAACCTCGAGCTGGAGCTGGGCGAGATGCTCTCCGGTTTTCCGGGCCCCCTCCTCTGGGTCTCCCACGACGTCGGCGAATGCCGCCGCAACTGCCGGAAGGTCTGCGTGATGGAAAGCGGAAACACGGATCCCGTGATCCCCATCGAAGAACTCTTCACCCGGCCGGCGAGCCGGAGCGCAGCCCGGCTCGCGGGCTGCAAGAACTTCCTGCGCGCGGAGCGCGCCGCAGAAGGTCTTCGCCTGCCGGAATGGGACGTCACGCTTCCGCTGCAGCCGGAGCAAAGCGGCTTCGACACGATGGCCGTCTTCAACGCCGCCATCCTGCCGGACGGCGGCGAGCTGTCCCTCCGGGTCTGCCGCGTCATTGAGGACGTGGACGGCTACATCCTGCTCCTGCGCCCGGAAGACGCGGCCCCGTCAGCGCCGTTTCTGCGTTTTGAAAGCCCGGTCCCCCATGCGGTCGGCGAGACCCTCGGGCTGGGATTCCGAACGGATAAACTGTTCTTTTTCTAGAAAAAAGCCCCTCTCCCGCCGGAGAAGGGCTTTTCTTGTGTATGGATCTACTTCCTGCCGAACCTGCTCTCCGCCGCCGGCTGCTTCCAGGAAACGCAGAGGCGCGGGTCGTTGCTGCAGAGGTGGAGCATCAGCCGGAACACGTCGTCCGCCGGTGCGCCCAGCGCTTCGGCCAGCTCCGCAGCCGTCATGGCGTGGTCCGCGGCAAGGAGCAGCTCCGCCGCTCTGTTCTTCAGATCGATCAGGCCGCCGGCAGCCTTCTTCCCGAACTCCACGGCCGGCTGATGGTAGGCGTTGATGCCGATCATGACGGCATACATGCTCACGGCCCGCTCAAAGAGGGCGATCAGCTGCCCCACGTGATACGCGCTGAGCTCCGGCACGGTGATCAGGAAGGTGCGCCTGCCGTGCTCCTCCAGCGCTTTTTTCGTGCCCAGCAGAAAGGCGTTGAGATAGTCGCCGCTGCTGCTCCCCTCTCCGACGCAGGGAGAAGGGCCCTCCCGGTCTTTCAGGACCTGCACGAAGGTGACGAAGACGTTCTCCGGCCCGGCCACCAGCTGCTGCACGTAGGAGTGCTGGTCGCTGCTGCCCTTGTTGCCCATCACGGCCAGCCCCTGATGCACTTCCCTGCCGGCCAGATCGAACTCCTTGCCGAGCGACTCCATCACCAGCTGCTGCAGGTATTTCGCGAAGAGCGCCAGGGCGTCTTTGTAGGGCAGGACCACCTGCGTGACGCCGCCCTGCCCGCCGCTGCAGCGGTACCAGGAGAGCGCCAGGAGCAGCGCCGGGTTTTCCGCGAGCGTCTCCGCCCTGCCCAGGCGATCGCAGGCGGCCGCGCCGGCCAGGAAGCGGTCGATCTCCACGCCCTTGAGCGCCAGGGGCAGCAGGCCCACCGCGGACATGACGCTGGTGCGTCCGCCCACCCAGTCCCACATGGGGAAGCGCTCGATCCAGCCCTCGCGCTCGGCGGTGGCGTCGAGCTTGCTGCCGGAGCCGCTCACGCAGACCGCGTGCCGCGCGAAGTCCAGCCCGTTCGCTTCATAAAAGGCCCGGGCTTCCACCATGCAGTTGCGTGTCTCGATGGTGCCGCCGCTCTTGGAGATGATGATGGTGAGCGTGGCGTCCAGGTCCGGCCGGACCGCGGCGAAGACCCGGTCCATGCCCGCGGGATCCGTATTGTCCAGGAAGAAGAGATCCATGGGATCCTCGGGGCTGCCCAGCGCGTCCGCCACGAAGAGCGGGCCCAGGCTGCTGCCGCCGATGCCGCCCACCAGCACGTGGCGGAACACGTCGCCCCGCTCTGTCCTGACCCGGCCCTCGTGCACGTCCGCGGCGAAACGCCTGACCGCGCTCACGCAGTCCTCGATCGCCTGCCGCAGCTCCGCCGTGGGCGCCAGCTCCGGCGCGCGCAGCCAGTAGTGTCCCACCATCCGCCCCTCGTCCGGGTTGGCGATGGCGCCGGCCTCCAGATCCTTCAGCCCCGAAAGGGCGGCGGCGATCTTCGGCCGCATCAGATCCAGGAAGCCCTCATTGAGATCCATGCCGCTCCAGTCCGCCATCAGGCCGGTCTGCGGCGCGTAGAACAGCGTCTTTTTCCATCCCTGATCCATCGTTTTCACCTCCGCTCGTTCGCGAGCGCTCTCAGCCGCTGCTGCGCCCCGCTCATCTGCTCCGCCCGGGCCTGCCAGCGCCAATTGTTCCCGGTGGTCCCCGGCGTGTTCATGCGGGCAGTATCGTCCAGGCCCATCACGTCCTGCAGCGGCAGGATGACGACTTCGGCGCCGGACGCAAGCACCCGCTCCAGGAGCTTCCCGGCCGCCTCTTCCGGCACGAGGTCCGGATAGCGGCTCCGGCACCAGCCCACGAGCGTCTGGTTGTCGTGGGTGCCGGAATACACGACCTTGCCTTCCGGCGGCCGATACTCCGCCAAAGGGTCTCCGTCGCAGAACTGTACGACGTCCACGCCGGGAAAGCCGCAGGCGTCCACCAGTCCCCGCACCGCCGGCGTCAGAGTCCCCAGGTCCTCCGCCAGAACAGGGAGCGGCCCGAAGCGCTCGTACGCGGTCCGGAAGAGCTCCGTCCCGGGACCGTAGAGCCAGCGCCCGGCAGAAGGCTTCTCCCCCTCCGGGATGGCCCAGTAGGATTCAAAGCCCCGGAAATGATCCAGGCGCACGTAGTCATAAAGCTCGAAGACCTGCGCAAAGCGCTGCATCCACCAGCCGTAGCCGTCTTCTTTCAGCTTCTCCCAGCGGTAGAGCGGATTGCCCCAGTGCTGTCCCTCCGCGCAGAAGGCGTCCGGCGGCACGCCGGCGCAGTGCGTCTTCCGGCCCTGCGCATCCAGCGTAAAGATGGCGCGCTGCGACCAGACGTCCGCGGAGTCCTCGGAAACGTACATGGGCAGATCGCCGATGATGCGCACGCCCGCCTGCGCCGCGTGCTCCCGCAGCCGCTGCCAGAGGCAGTGGAAGCGGAACTGGCAGAAGCGCTGAAACGCCGCCTCTTCCAGCACTTCAGGATCCGTGACCACGTCCGGATCATAGTTCCGGTGCGGCTTTGGCCATTCGTACCAGGGCTTGTTATCGTACTTCTTTTTCAGGCCCATGAAGAGCGCATAGGGCGTCAGCCAGTACGCGCTGCCGCGGCAGAAGGCCTCGTAGCGTTCGCCGCCCGTGAAGGAGCGGAAGCGCGCGCGCA
>JAEELK010000169.1 GCA_016282655.1 Bacillota bacterium
CGACGCCTCGCTTCGGCTCGTTGATGATCCGCGCGAAGGCGAGATCGTCCGCGGGGTTCTGCACCAGCCGCATATAGCTCATGAGGTCTTTGACTTCTTTGCGGTCGTAGTAGCGGAAGCCGCCCAGGACCCGGTACGGGACCCCGTGCGCCGTCAGCGCCTCTTCAAAGCGCCGGCTCTGCGCGTTGGTGCGGTAGAGCACGGCGAAATCGGACCAGCGGCACTGCCGCTCCTCCCGCAGCTTCTGCATGAGGCGGGCGATGTAGCGGCTCTCCTCCCGGTCGTCCTCCGCGCGGTAATAGCGGACCTTCTCCCCCGCGTCCATGGCGGTCCAGAGCGTCTTGTCCTTGCGGCCGCGGTTGTTGCGGATGACGGAGTTCGCGGCGTTCAGGATGTTGCCGTGCGAACGGTAATTCTGCTCCAGCTTGATGACCTTAGCGCCCGGGAAGTCCTTTTCGAATTCCAGGATGTTGCGGATGTCCGCCCCGCGCCACTGATAGATGCACTGGTCGTCGTCTCCCACGATGCAGACGTTCCGGTGCTCCTCCGCCAGGAGCCGGATGAGGCGGTACTGCATGAAGTTCGTGTCCTGGTACTCGTCCACCATGATATAGCGGAAGCGGTCCCGGTAACGGGACAGGACCTCCGGGCAGTGCTCCAGCAGGCGCACGGCCCTCAGAAGCAGGTCGTCGAAATCCAGCGCGCCGTTCTTCCGCAGGGTCTCTTCGTATCTGAGATAGAGCCGTCCCAGCGCCCGGCCGCGCGGCGTGTCCGCGTTCGCGCCGGCGTATTCCTCCGCGGAGATCCCCTTCTCCTTGCAGTCGCTGATGACGGCCAGCACGTAGCTCTCCGGGTAGACCTTGCTGTCCAGATCCAGATCCTTCAGGGCCGCCTTGACGACGGTCTTCTGGTCCGCAGGGTCGTAGACCACGAAATTGGACGGGACGCCGTCCTCCTTTCCGCTGTAGCGGAGGAGCCGCAGACAGGCCGCGTGGAAGGTGAGGATCCACATCCGATCCACGCCGTCCCCGACCAGCGCTTCCACGCGCTCGCGCATCTCGCCGGCCGCCTTGTTGGTGAAGGTGACGGCCAGGATGTTGTAGGGGGAGATGCCGCATTCGCGCACCATGTACGCGATGCGGTGGGTCATCGTGGAGGTCTTGCCGCTCCCGGCCCCCGCCAGGATCATCAGCGGGCCGTCCACCGTGCGGGCCGCCAGCCGCTGCTCCGGATTGAGTTTTTCTAAGAGATCCATGTTGCCTCGTTTCGTGCTTTGCCGATGACAAAAAGAAAGCGGCCGCTGACGGCCGCTTTCTCCTCTTTGCTCGAGATTATTCTTCCTCTGCGGTGAGGCGCTCGAATTCCTTGGAGACGGCTTCGAACTCGGCATCGTCCTCGATGTCGATCAGTTCGAAATCGTCGTCGGCCTCGCGATAGCCGTAGAGGTAGACGTCGTCGCTGCCGTCGTCGGGGAGAAGCGCGATGTATTCTTTGCCGTCGACGTCAAAGACACCCAGCACTTCGCATTCTACTTCTTCACCGTCGTCGAACTCCAGGGTGATGAATTGTTCTTCTTCGTCTTCAAACTCTTCCACATATTCGTCGTTTGCCATGATGATACTCCTCCTTATTCCGAACGGGTATTACCTGCTTCTATTTTATCCTCTGCGCCCGGTCTTTGCAAGTGTTCTTTCACGGCTTTGGCAAGTGCCGGCGTGAGCCCGCCCCGCGCGCGGAGCTCCTCCTCGGAAGCCGCGGCGACGGCGGCCATGCTGCCGAAGACCGTCAGCAGGCGGTTCCTGCGCTTCTCCCCGATGCCGGGGATCTCGTCCAGCGCGGAATGTTCCAGCCTGCGGCCGCGCAGCCCTCTGTGATACTCGATGGCGAAGCGGTGCGTCTCCTCCTGCATGAGGCCCACGTGGCGGAAGAGAGAGCGGTTCTCCCGCAGCTCCATGACGCGCCCGTCATGGCAGAGCCCGCGCGTGCGGTGCTTGTCGTCCTTGACCATGCCGAGCACCGGGACGGAGAGCCCCATGGCCCGGACCACGGCGGCCGCCGCGCGCTCCTGCGCCGGGCCGCCGTCGATGAGCAGCAGCTCCGGCAGGGGGAGAAAGGCGGGATCGCCTTCTTCCGCGCGCTTCAGGCGGCGGTAGAGGACCTCCTGCAGCGCGGCGTAATCGTCTCCGCCAAGGGCCGATTTCAGGCGAAAGCGCCGGTAGTCTTTCCGGCTGGGCGCGCCGTCCGCGAAGACGACCATGACGCCCACGGCGCCTTCGCCGCCCGTATGGGAGATATCGTAGGCCTCCAGCCGGTGCAGCGTGCCCGCGTCCGCGCCCGCGAACTCCGCCAGCGCGGCGTAGACGGCCCTGTTTTCTTCCGCCGCGGCGCGGCTCCTGCGCTTCCACTCCTCGCGGTCCACCGGCACGCGGTTCTCGCCCATGCGCTCCATGAAACGGTCCAGTTTTTTCTGGTCCGGCAGAGCGCGGACCGCGGCGATGTGGTCCCGGAAGACCGCGGCCTGCTCGTAGCGCAGGGCTTCCGCCTCTTCCTCCATGCGCGCCTGCAGATAGCGCAGCACCGCGTCCGTGTCGCCCTCCAGGAAGTCCCGCGCCCCCTGCACCGCCCTGGCGTAGTCCGCCTTTGCGACGTGCCCGTCGCAGACCCCGCGGCAGCGCGCGAGATGATAGTTGAGGCAGGGGCTGAAGCCCGGCGGGAAGGAGAGCGCGGCGCAGCGCTTCAGGGAGAAGATGTCGTTCAGCATCTCGATGATCCGGCCGGCCAGCGCGGCGTCCGTATAGGGCCCGTAATACAGGCTGCCGTCGTCCACGCGGCGGCGGGTCTTGAAGAGCCGCGGCCATTCCTCGCCCAGGGTCAGCTTGATGAAGGGGAAGCTCTTGTCGTCGCGCAGGAGCACGTTGTAGCGCGGCATGTAGCGCTTGATCAGGTGCGATTCCAAAAGCAGCGCTTCCATCTCCGTCGAGACGGTGATGTACTGAAACTCCGCGATGTGGCTCACCATCTTCCGGACCTTGGGGTCCATATTGTTCTGCGAGCGGAAGTACTGCCGGACGCGGTTGCGCAGATTGCGGGCTTTTCCCACATAAATGATCTCCCCGGCGTCGTCCTTGTGTATATAAACACCTGGACACGTGGGGAGATTCCGAAGTGCTTCCCGAATGTCAAACCGTTCTTCTGCCATCAGTCCTCGACTTTTTCGATGCGGGCGCCCAGGCGCTTGAGCTTTCCGGTGAAGTCCGCGTAGCCGCGCTCCACGTAGTGGACGTTGGAGACTTCCGTGACGCCCTCCGCCACCAGACCGGCCAGCACCAGCGCCGCGCCGGCGCGCAGGTCCGTGGCTTTGACGCGGGCGCCTTTCAACCCGTAGCCGCCCTGTATCTCGGCGTTGTTGCCCTCGGTGGCGATGCGGGCGCCCATGAGCTGCAGCTCCCGAATGTGCATATAGCGATTCTCAAAGACCTTTTCCACCACGCTGCTGCTGCCCTCGACGGTGGTCAGGAAAGCCATGAACTGGGGCTGCATGTCCGTGGGAAAGCCGGGGTACGGCATGGTCTTGATGTCCGTGGGATTCAGCGGCTGCAGGTCGCCGCGCACGCGGAAGCCGTCATCCGTCTCCTCCACGGAAACGCCGCAGTCCAGCAGTTTGGCCGTGATGGCCTTCACGTGGTTGGGCAGGGCGTTGTGGATGGTGAGGTCTCCGCGGGTGATGGCGGCCGCGACCATGAAGGTGCCGGTCTCGATGCGGTCCGGAATGACCGTATGCGTGGCGCCGTGCAGCGAGGGCACGCCCTCCACGCGGATGCTGTCCGTGCCGGCGCCCTTGATCTTCGCCCCCATCTTGTTCAGAAAGTTGGCCAGATCGACGATCTCGGGCTCCTGCGCCGCGTTCTCGATGCTGGTGCTGCCCTGCGCCAGGGTGGCGGCCATCATGATGTTCTCCGTCGCGCCGACGCTGGGGAAGTCCAGATAGACGCGGCCGCCCATGAGCTGTTTGGCCTCCGCGACCGTGGGGGCGTCCGGATCCGCGCTCTCCGTGGTGACGGCGCCCATGGCCCGAAATCCCTTCAGATGCAGGTCGATGGGGCGCGCGCCGATGGTGCAGCCGCCGGGCGAAGCCATGGCGGCTCTTCCGCTGCGGGCGAGCAGCGGGCCCATGGCCAGGATGGAGGCCCGCATCTGCTTGACCAGCTCACGGGGGACTTCGTCGTTGATGATCTTTTGCGGCGAGACGATGACGCGTCCGACACGGTAGTCTTCCACGACGTCGAAGCCGACGGAACGCAGCAGACGGCACATGACGTCGACGTCCCGCAGCGGCGGCACGTCCAGGATCTCGCAGGGTTCGTCCGCCAGGATGGTGGCGGCCAGCAGCGGCAGAACGGCGTTCTTCGCGCCGCTGATCACGACCTCGCCCCGCAGGGGGCCGTTGTTTTGCACCAGATATTTTGCCAAAGGAGATCTCCCTGTTTTTTTCTTTTTAGTATAAGGATTTCCCTGCGGTTTGTCAAAGGAAGTCCCCTGCCGCGCGCGCCTTTTTCAAGACTTCCCGCCGCCGTGCATGTGGAAATTATTGGTTGCCATCCACAGCCCGTTGTGATAATCTATGGAAGACAGGAGGTTTGGCGTATGAACACAGCTCTTACACTGAAGGAAGTCGGTCTCATCCTGATCTTCCTTGCCCTCTTGGTCCTGATCGTCTATCTGATCGTCTTGGTCCGCGCCCTGATCCCCTCCGCGAAGTCCATGAGCAAGATCCTGAAGGACGGCGAAGAGATCAGCGGAAAAGCGGCCGAAGCCACCCGCAGCGTCGAAGGGATCGTCGGCAACGTGGGCAGCACCGTATCCGGCATCAGCAGCATCGTCAAAGGCAACACGGGGCGTTTCATGCTGCTGACCAGCCTGATCAATGCCCTTTTGGTGCTGCGCCGTTTTCTTGCCGGCGAAGACGAAGAGGACGACACTTCCTTTGAAGACTGATCCATTCATTTCTATCTGCTGAATCAGAGAGGAGTTACACCATGAAAACGACCGGCATCGTACGGAAAGTCGACGAACTTGGCCGCATCGTGCTTCCCATCGAACTGCGACGCACCCTGAACATCAACATAAAGGATCCGCTGGAGATCTACGTGGACGGCGAATTCATCATGCTGCGGAAATATGAGCCCGCGTGCATCTTCTGCGGCAACGCCAAGGACGTGGTCCGCATCCACGAGAAGAACGTCTGCGCGAACTGCCTGAAGGAGATGAAGGAGCTCTAAGCTCCCGCGCGCCAGGCAAAGACCGGAACAGCAAAAAAGACCCGGAAGGGTCTTTTTTCATTTCGCGTTCCGCCGCGCCGGGCGCGTCCGCGCTTAGTCCTCCAGCAGCTTCGCGATCTCCGCCTCAGAGGGCTGCTCCGGCTGCTGCTGCGGCTGCTTTTTCTGCTGCTGTCCGCCTTTTTTGCGGCCGGCCAGACGGCGGACGTCTTCTTTGTTGTAGGTGAAGATGTCGGAGGAGAGCTTGTCTCCGCCGTCCTCTTTTTTGTCGTCCAGGATCAGGCGCGCCTTCACCTTGCCGAGCAGGATGTTGCTCTCCACCACGATCCCCTCGCCGTCCGGGCAGGCGATCTTGTCGCCCGGTTCCGGGAGGCCTTTGCGCAGCTCGTTGTAAACGTCGTTTTCGTATTTCAGGCAGCACATGAGGCGGCCGCAGGTGCCGCTGATCTTGCCCGGATTGAGCGAAAGATTCTGCGTTTTGGCCATCTTGATGGAGACCGGCTCAAAGTCCGGCAGCCACTGATGACAGCAGAGCGGCCGTCCGCAGATGCCGATGCTCCCGAGCATCTTCGCCTCGTCCCGGACGCCGATCTGCCTGAGCTCGATGCGCATGCGGAAGGTGGAAGCCAGATCTTTTACCAGCTCGCGGAAGTCCACGCGCCCGTCCGCCGTGAAATAGAACAGGATCTTGGAATTGTCGAAGGTGTACTCCACATCCACCAGCTTCATGCCCAGGCCGTGCTTCGCGATCCGTTCCTGACAGAGCGCCAGGTCCTTCTCCTTGCGCGCCTGATTCTCCAGATGGCGCTGGTAATCCTTTTCGTCCGCGACGCGGATCACCGGTTTCAGCGGGGAGATCAGTTCTTCCTCCGGGATCTCCCGGAGCTCCTCCGCCACGAAGCCGAGCTCCAGCCCGCGGGCCGTTTCCACGATGACTTTGTCGTCCCGCTGCAGCGTCAGCTCGCCGGGATCGAAGTAATAGATCTTGCCTGCCTTTTTAAAACGCACGGCAGCTACTTTGACCATAGATCTTTCTCCTATTTTTATAACGAAAGCTGCAGCAGCAGCGCTTTCAGGATATAGTTCACAGCGTAGGAGGGGCGCAGCAGGTCCGCGCGCGCCTCTTCCAGCAGCCGGACGCAGGCGAGGGCCTCTTCCTGCGCGGCGGTCTTTTTCTCAAAGACGAGGTCCCGCATCCAGCGCTCCATGCCGTCCACGAAGCGAAGCGCGGCCTCGCGGTCTTTGCCCAGGTCGGCCAGCAGCGCGGCCTTCTGATAGTACGGCGCTCTTTTCAGCAGGAGCTCGCCCAGCACGGCGCAGAGCGCCTCCGTTTCCGCCGCCGCTTCACTCTCCTGCTCCACGTGGAAGATGACGCAGCGGGAGCGCACCGTGGGCAGCAGATTCTCCAGATTCTCGCAAAGGAGGATGAGCAGAGCGTCCCCGGGCGGTTCCTCCAGCGTTTTGAGCAGGCGGTTCTGCGCGCGCTGTGTGACCGTATCGCCCCGGCAGAGCAGCGCCACGTTCCGTCCGTCCTCGTAGGGCTTCCGGCGCAGGTGTTCCTGCATCTGCGCCACCATCTCGTCCTTGACGGAGTTCTCGTCCCCGAGCACCACGTGGATGTTCTCGTGGTTGCCGTGCGCGACCTTGCGGCAGGAGGCGCAGATCCCGCAGGCGCCGAAGCCGGGCGCCGCGGCGGAAAAATGCGGACAGAGAGCTGCCTGCGCAAAGCCCTGCGCGAGCTGAAAGAGCTCGTCCTGCTCCGCGCCTTCCAGCAGATAGGCATGGGAGAGCGTTCCGGACGCCAGCGTCTGTCTGATGCGGCTCTGCAGCTGATCAGCGTTCATGGAAGAACTCCTCCAGGCGGCTGCGGATCCGGCTCTGCAGCGCTTCGATGCTGTCTCCGGCGTCCAGCAGGCAGATGCGTTCCGGCTCTGCCGCCGCGAGGGCCAGATAGCCCTCGTAAACGCGCCGGCGGAAGCTCATGGCCTCCAGCTCCAGACGGTCCGGGCTCGTGTCCGGCCGGCTGCGCAGGCGTTCGTCCGCGGCCTCCGGCGGGAGCATCAGCAGGAAGGTGAGGTCCGGCGAAAGGCCGCCGGTCGCGATGGCGTTGAGCTCTGCCACCGCGTGTCCAAGGCCTCTTCCGTATCCCTGATACGCCAGGCTGGAGTCCACGTAGCGGTCGCAGATGACGACCTGCCCGGCCGCCAGCGCGGGGCGGATGCGCTCCGCGAGCAGCTGCGCCCTGGCGGCCGCGTAGAGCAGCGCTTCGGCCATGGGATCCATCTCCGTAAAGGTCTTGTCCAGGATCAGCGCGCGTACGGCTTCGCTGATGCGCGTGCCGCCCGGTTCGCGGGTCAGCAGCACCTGCATGCCCCGCTCTTCCAGCAAGCTCTGCAGCAGGCGGATCTGCGTGCTCTTACCGGCGCCGTCAGGCCCCTCAAAACTGATGAAAACACCCTGCTTCATGCCCTTACTTCCGCACCAGATCCTCGTAGAGCTTCCAGAAGAAGATCCAGCCCACATAGAGAAAAGGCAGGCAGAGCAGCGTGACCAGCGCGATCTTGAATATCATGGCGGCGCTCCGTTCCGACCCGAGCTCAATCGTATACATAGTAATATTACCACAAAGGAATGCCGAATAAAAGAAAGAAAGCGTTACGCGAGGTAACGCTTTCTTTCGTGTTCAATTGGCGGCGTCCTAATCTCCCGGGCGGTCGCCCGCCGAGTACAGTCGGCGCTGATGAGCTTAACTTCTGTGTTCGGGATGGGAACAGGTGTATCCTCA
>JAEELK010000170.1 GCA_016282655.1 Bacillota bacterium
GAGCGCTTCGCCAAGGCGGCGCACGCGCACGGCGTACCGCTGATCATCGACAACACCTTCGCCACGCCGGTGAACTGCCGGCCCATCGAGTGGGGCGCGGACATCGTGACCCACAGCACCACCAAGTACATCGACGGACACGGCGGCTGCGTCGGCGGCTGCATCGTGGACTCCGGCAGATTCGACTGGCTCGCCCACGCGGAGAAGTTCCCGGGGCTCTGCACGCCGGACGAGAGCTACCACGGCATCACCTACGCGGAGAAGTTCGGGCAGGGAGGCGCCTTCATCACCAAGGCCACCGCGCAGCTCATGCGCGATTTCGGGGCCATCCAGTCCCCGCAGCACGCCTACTATATCAACCTCGGCCTGGAGAGCCTGCACGTCCGCATGGAACGGCACTGCGCCAACGGTCAGGCCGTGGCGGAGTTCCTGGCCGCGCACGAGCAGGTCGCCTGGGTCCGCTTCAGCGGCCTGCCGGGAGACCCGTACTACGCGCTGGCGCAGAAGTATCTGCCGCACGGCGGCTGCGGCGTGGTGAGCTTCGGCGTGAAGGGCGGCCGCAAGGCGGCGGAGCGCGTCATGAAGAGCCTGAAGCTGATCGCCATCGAGACGCACGTGGCGGACGCGAGGAGCTGCTGCCTGCACCCGGCCAGCGCCACGCACCGCCAGATGAGCGACGAAGAGCTCGAGGCCTGCGGGGTCCAGCCGGACATGATCCGTCTTTCCTGCGGTCTGGAGAGCGCCGAGGATCTCATCGAAGACCTTGCGCAGGCGCTGGAGGCGGCGGCGCTCTGATCCCAATAAGACGCGCGGGCCGGTGCGGCCGCCGCGCGGCAAGCAGCAAAGGAGAGGCTCAAAATGCCCATCAAGATACCGAATTCGCTCCCGGCATATAAAACGCTGACGGACGAGAATATCTTCGTCATGGAGGAAACGAGGGCCTTCACGCAGGACATCCGTCCGCTGCGCATCGCCATCGTCAACCTCATGCCCACCAAGATCGACACGGAGACCCAGCTCATGCGGCTGATCTCCAACACCGCGCTGCAGGTGGAGGCGGAGCTGATCCGCACGAAGACCTACCGTTCCCGTCACACCTCGCAGGAGCATCTGGAGACCTTCTACAAGACCTTCGACGAGGTGAAGGGGGAGAACTTCGACGGCATGATCATCACCGGCGCGCCGGTGGAGCAGATGCCCTTTGAAGACGTCATCTACTGGGAAGAGCTCTGCGAGATCATGGAGTGGTCCAAGACGCACGTGCACAGCACCTTCCACATCTGCTGGGGCGCGCAGGCGGGGCTCTACTATCATTTCGGGGTGCAGAAGCATCTCATGGAGAAGAAGCTCTTCGGCGTCTTTCCGCACAGCGTGGAGCGGCAGGGCTACATCCTCTTCCGCGGCTTCGACGACCGCTTTATGGTGCCGCATTCCCGCTATACCACGGTGCTGCGGGAGGAGATCGAAGCCGTTCCCCAGCTGAAGATCCTGGCGAGCTCGCCGGAGGCCGGCATCTACGCCATGGCCACGGAGAACGGACGGCAGATCTTCATCACCGGGCATTCCGAATACGACGCCCTGACCCTGGACCGCGAATACCGCAGAGACAAGGAGGCCGGGCTCGCGACCGCGCCGCCGGCGAACTATTTCCCGGATGACGACGACACGAAGATGCCGGTCGTGAGCTGGCGCTCGCACGCGAACCTGCTCTTCTCCAACTGGCTCAACTATTTCGTCTATCAGACCACGCCGTACAACCTGGAAGAGATCCGTTAACGTTCCTGCGCTCCCGGCGCATCGGAAAAGGAGTCTGCCATGAAGATCATCGAGATCCTGCGGGACGAGAAGCTGCATCTTTCTTTCGAAGTCTTTCCGCCGAAGACGGAGGCGGTCTACGAGGACGTGAAGGCGGCCACGGAGGCCATCGGGGCGCTCGGCCCCGCCTTCGTGAGCGTCACCTACGGCGCGGGCGGCGGCACCAGCCGCTACACGCTGGACATGGCAAGGAACCTGCAGGAGAAGTTCGGCCTGCCGGGCCTTGCCCATCTGACCTGCGTCTCCTCGGACCGGGAGACCGTGCGCGCGCGCATCGCGGAGCTGCGGGAGGCCGGCATCGAGAACATCATGGCCCTGCGCGGAGACATCCCGCCCGGGCGCGAGGACGAGGACCGCAGCCGCTGGGACTACCGGCACGCGGTGGAGCTGGTGCGCGAGATCCGCGCGAGCGGGGGAGACTTCTGCGTGGGCGGCGCCTGCTATCCGGAGGTCCATCCGGAGAGCGCGGACCGCAGGGACGACGTTCTGCACCTGAAGGAAAAAGTGGACGCCGGCGTGGATTTTCTCACCACGCAGATGTTCTTCGACAACAATCTGCTGTATAATTTCCTGTATCAGATCCGTGAGGCGGGCATCTTCGTGCCGGTGCTTCCCGGCATCATGCCCATCACGCGGGCGGCGCAGGTGGAGCGGGCGCTCAAGCTCTCCGGCTGCTTCGTGCCGCAGCGCTTCAAAGCGCTCGTGGACCGCTTCGGCAGCGACCCGGCGGCCATGAAGCAGGCGGGCATCGCATACGCCACGGACCAGATCATCGACCTTTACGCCAACGGCATCCGCTGTGTCCACGTCTACACCATGAACAAGCCGGAGGTGGCGGAGGCCATCCTGCACAATCTTTCGGACATCCTCGGATCGAAATGAGCTGTATCTGTCGGGAAACGATCAAAACAGGTCCGCCGGACCGAAGGGAGATCCTGCGTTACGCGGCCTGCCCTGCGCCGGCGGACTTTGCCGTTCTGGAGGAATGCCTGGACGAGCTGCTGCCGCTGCTGCAGGGAAGGGTCTGCTACGCGGTCTTTCCGCTGCGGCGCGACGGAGAGACGCTGGATCTCGGCTTCGCGCGGACGGAGTCCCGGGCGCTGGCGGAGCGTCTAGACGGCTGCACGGAGCTGCTGCTCTTCGCCGCCACGGTGGGCATCGGGCCGGACCGGCTCATCGCCAAATACGGGCGCCTCTCTCCGAGCCGGGCGCTGCTCTGCCAGGCCATCGGCGCGGAGCGCGTGGAGGCGCTCTGCGAGGCTTTCTGCGCGGAGCGCGCGGCGGAATACGAGGGGCGGGGCCTCGCCCTGCGGCCGCGCTTCAGCCCGGGCTACGGGGATCTCCCGCTCGCGCTGCAGACGGAGATCTTCCGGGCGCTGGACTGCGAACGTCAGATCGGCCTGACACTGAACCGGAGCCTGCTCATGTCTCCGAGCAAATCCGTGACGGCCCTGGCGGGGATCGGCCCGCGGACGGAGGAAGGGAGCCTCTGCGCCGCGAAAGGCTGCGCCGCCTGTGATAAGACGGACTGCCCCTACCGGGCAGAGCAAAAGGAAGAACGATGAAACTGCGAGAATACCTGCGAGACCATATCGTCTATCTGGACGGCGCCACCGGAAGCCTGCTGCAGGCCGCCGGGCTCGCGCCGGGAGAACCCTCCGAGGCCTGGAGCATCAGCCGTCCGGAGGTCCTGCAGCGCATCCATCAGGACTATTATGAAGCGGGCAGCAACGTGGTGGCCGCGAACAGCTTCGGCGTGAACGCCCTGAAGTACGGGGATGCGGAGCTGGAACGGCTCATCGCCGCCGCGCTGGACAACGTGAAGATCGCGCGGGAGCGGAGCGCCGGAGACTGCCCGCGCTTCGCCGCGCTGGACATCGGGCCGCTGGGCCGCCTTCTGAAGCCCTACGGCGATCTGGATTTTGAAGACGCGGTCGCGGCCTTCTCCAAGGCCGCGCGCGCGGGCGCTTCGGCCGGCGCGGACCTGGTCTTCATCGAGACGATGAACGACCTCGCGGAGACCCGCGCGGCCCTGCTGGCCGTCAAGGAGAGCTGCGATCTTCCGGTCTTCGTTTCGAACGCCTACGGCGAGGACGGGCGCCTGCTCAGCGGCAGCGGACCGGACTGTCTGGTGCCGTTGCTGGAGGGGCTTGGCGCGGACGCCATCGGCGTGAACTGCTCCTTCGGGCCGAAGGGCCTCATCCCGGTCGTGGAGCGCTATCTGGAGCTGGCATCCGTGCCGGTGCTCATGAAGCCGAACGCCGGCCTGCCGCGCGTGGAGGCGGGCCGCACTGTATATGACGTGACGCCGGCCGAATTCGCCGCGGACGTGAGCAGCCTCTTCGCGAAAGGGCTGCGCCTGGCGGGCGGCTGCTGCGGCACGACGC
>JAEELK010000171.1 GCA_016282655.1 Bacillota bacterium
CATCGGCGCCATCGAGAAGGCCATGGAGGACGCCATCCCCGGCTACGCCGTCCGCCGCGGCTTCACCGCCGACATCGTCATCAACCACATCGCCCGCCGGGACGGCGAAGTGATCGACAACTTCGGCCAGGCCATCCAGCGGGCCATCGACAACGGCGTAAGCTACCTGCTGGTGCAGCCCACCCACCTGATGGACGGCTTCGAGTACAACGACGTCAAGAACGAGCTGGCGCAGTACGCGGACAAGTTCGAGGCCGTGGCGCTGGGCGATCCCATCCTGACTTCCGACGAGGATTACGACATCGTCATCGAGGCCATCACCGAGGCCACCGCGAAGTATGACGACGGCAAGACCGCCATCTGCTTCATGGGCCACGGCACCGAGGCGGATTCCAACGGCGTCTACGCGAAGATGCAGCAGATCCTGACGGACAAGGGCTGCGCGAATTACTTCATCGGCACGGTCGAAGCCACGCCTTCCGTGGATGACGTGCTGGCGATGGTGCAGGCCGGCAGCTATGAGCGCGTCGTGCTGCGTCCGCTGATGATCGTCGCGGGCGACCACGCCAACAACG
This sequence comes from Bacillota bacterium, assembly GCA_016282655.1. Taxonomy (GTDB): domain Bacteria; phylum Bacillota; class Clostridia; order Peptostreptococcales; family Anaerovoracaceae; genus JAEELK01. Next base: position 576 of record JAEELK010000171.1, read on the forward strand.
ACATGGCCGGAGACGAGGAAGACAGCTGGAAGAGCATCTTCGAAGCCGCCGGTTATCAGGTGGAATGCGTGCTGGAAGGCCTGGGCAGCGTCCCTGCCGTACAGGCGCTCTTCGTACAGCACGCGCAGGCGGCCATCGACAGCCTGAAATAAGACGGGATCCCCGGATCCTGCAGAGAAAGAGGGAGCGGGGCGCCACGGCGGCACCCCGCTCCCGGCATAGAGGAAAGAACGAATGAAGGCATCGAATCAGAGATGGAAGCGTTTTCTGGCGCTGCTCCTCACGGCCGCGCTGCTGCTCCTCGCGGCGGCCGGCTGCGGCGCCGCGAAGCAGGAAAGCCAGGCGGCGCCGGAGAGCGAAGCCGCCGCGGCGCAGCAGGAGGCGCAGAGCCCGGTCGACACGAGCGGGGTCGCGGACGCGTCTCAGATGACCACCGTGGAAGAAGTGGTGGAGGAGGGCATGGTCCCGGTCCCGCCCTCGGAGATCGCGGACGGCGTCTACAGCGTGAAGGTGGACTGCAGCTCCTCCATGTTCAAGATCACGGACTGCGAGCTCACGGTCGCGGACGGCGCCATGACGGCGCTGCTGACCATGAGCGGCAGCTCCTATCTCTACGTCTATCCCGGCACGGCGGCGGAAGCGGCCGCGGCGGATCCGGCGGACTTCATCGCGGCGGGCGAGAGCGCAGCCGGCACGAACACCTTCCTGCTGCCGGTGGAGGCGCTGGACGCGGGGATCCCCTGCGCGGCCTTCAGCAAGAACAAGGAGCTCTGGTACGACCGTACGCTGCTCTTCCGCGCGGATTCCCTGCCGCTGGAAGCGTTTCAAAGCGGCCTGGTCACCGCGGAGAGCCTGGGTCTCGCGGACGGCAGCTATCTGGTGGACGTTGCGCTGACGGGCGGTTCCGGCAGGGCGAGCGTGCAGTCTCCGGCGACGCTGAGCGTGAAGGACGGGCACGCCGTGGCGGAGATCGTCTGGAGCAGCCCGAACTATGACGCGATGCAGGCGAACGGCAGCTCCTACGCGCCGGTCAACACGGAGGGCGATTCGACCTTCCTGCTGGACGTTCCCGCCTTCGACCGCCCGCTTGCGGTGCAGGCGGAGACGACGGCGATGAGCCAGCCGCACTGGATCGTTTACACGCTGCGCTTTGATTCGGCGAGCCTGGAGCGCGCGGCGTCGTGAGAAGGCTTTTCTGCGCGCTCACGGCGCTTCTTTTGCTGCTGCTCTGCGCCTGCGGCGCGGGCGGCGCGGGCGCGGCTGAAGGAACTTCCGCGTCCGAGGCGGAACTGCCGCTGCGCTACGCGGAGCAGTTTCAGATCACGATGCTGGAAGACGGCGCCGCGCTGCTGGAGATCGCGGACGGACAGCGCTTTCTGGTCCTTCCGGAAGGCGCGGAGGCGCCGGAGGGCCAGGAGGCGGACGCGGTGCTGCGGCAGCCGGTGGCGGGGATCTATCTGGCCAGTTCCTCGGCCATGGACCTCTTCCACTGCATCGGCGCGGAGGAGTCGGTCTCGCTCTGCGCCACCAGGGAGAACGACTGGGCGCTGCCCGCGGTGCGGGAGCGCATGCGGAGCGGCGTGCTGCGCTATGCAGGCAAATACAGCGCGCCGGACTATGAGCTTCTCCTTTCGGAGAACACGGCGCTGGCCGTCGAGAACACCATGATCTATCACAGTCCGGAGACCAAGGAACAGCTGGAGCGGCTGGGGATCCCGGTGCTGGTGGAGCGCTCGAGCTACGAATCTCACCCGCTGGGGCGCCTGGAATGGATCAAGGTCTACGGCCTGCTCTGCGGCAGGCTCGCCGAAGCGGAGGCCTATTTCGACGCGCAGGCGGATCTGGTGGAGGCGATCTCCGCGGAGGAGGGCACGGGGCGGACGGTCGCGTTCTTCTACCTGAGCCCCAACGGCTACGTCAACGTGCGCAGCAGCGGCGATTACGTGCCGAAGATGATCGAGCTGGCCGGCGGGCGCTACGTGTTTTCGGATCTGCCGGACGACGGCGCGCGCTCCACGCTGAACATGCAGATGGAGACCTTCTACGCGGGCGCGCGGGACGCGGACGTGCTGATCTACAACGCCACGGTGGACGGCGGCATGGAGACGCTGGAGCAGCTGCTCTCCAAGGGAGACTGGCTGGCGGACTTCAGGGCCGTGCAGGAAGGAAAGGTCTGGCGCACGGAACAGAACATGTTCCAGCAGACCTCCGGCATCCCGGGCATGATCGAAGACCTGCACGCGGTCCTGGGCGGCGCGGCCGCGGACGGCGCCGCGCTGCATTACCTGCGTCCGCTGCGCTAGGCGAACGCTGCGATGAGATCTGAGAAGAGACGAAACTGAGATGGATCCAAGGAACAGGCGATATCTATTCGGCTTTTGTCTGCTGCTCTTCCTGCTGCTCCTGCTGAACGTCCTGAACCTGGCGATCGGCAGCGTGCGGCTCTCGCCGGGCGGCCTTCTGGCCGCGCTCGGGGGCATGGGCAGCATGGAGACCGGGGCGCGCATCCTTCTGCAGCTGCGGCTGCCCCGGATGATCTCCGCGGGCCTTCTGGGCGGCGCTCTGGCGGTGTCCGGCTTCCTGCTGCAGACCTTCTTCGCGAACCCCATCGCCGGGCCTTTCGTGCTGGGCATCTCCTCCGGCGCGAAGCTGATCGTGGCCCTGAGCATGATCTTCGCGCTCAGCCGGGGCGTGCTGCTCGGCTCGCTCGCCATGATCCTCGCGGCCTTCTTCGGCTCCCTCATCGCCATGGGACTGATCCTGCTCATCTCCACGCGGGTGAAGCAGATGTCCCTGCTCGTGGTCTGCGGCGTGATGATCGGCTACATCTGCAACGCCGTCACGGAGCTCGTGGTGACCTTCGCGGACGACGCCAACATCGTCAACCTGCACAACTGGTCCATGGGCAGCTTCTCCGGCATCGGCTGGAGCAGCGTGCGCGTGATCGCCGTCGTCACCTTTCTTGCGGTCCTCCTGAGCTTCCTGCTCTCCAAGCCCATGGGCGCCTATCAGATGGGGGAGGGCTACGCGCAGAGCATGGGCGTGGACCTGAAGCGCTTCCGCCTCGCGCTGATCCTGCTCTCCAGCATCCTCTCCGCCTGCGTCACGGCCTTCGCGGGGCCCATCTCCTTCGTGGGGATCGCGGTGCCGCATCTGATGAAGAGCCTCTTCCGCACGGCGAAGCCCATCCTGATGGTGCCGGCCTGCTTCCTCGGCGGGGCGGTCTTCTGCCTCTTCTGCGATCTGCTCGCGCGCACGCTCTTCGCGCCCACGGAGGTCAGCATCAGCTCCGTGACGGCGGTCTTCGGCGCGCCGGTGGTCATCTGGATGCTCCTGCAGCGCAAGGGAAGGAGGGGATGAGATGCGGGAACTGATCTTTTCCGCCGAAGCCCTGACGACGGGCTACGGCAGCCATGCCGTGCTGCGCGAGGTGAGCTTCCATCTGCGGCCCGGCGAGATCCTCTGCCTGATCGGGCCGAACGGCGCCGGCAAATCCACGCTGCTCAAGACCTTCGCCAGGCAGCTCGCGCCGCTCGCGGGCACGGTCTTCCTGGCGGAGCAGCCGCTGGACGCGATGAGCGAGAACGAGCTCGCGAAACGCCTTGCCATCGTCAGCACCGAGCGGGTGCGCGGCGAGCTCATGCGCTGCGAGGACGTGGTGGCCATGGGGCGCTATCCCTACACCGGGCGGCTCGGCCTGCTCTCGGAGGAAGACCGGGCGAAGGTGGCGGAGGCCATGGAGCTGGTCGAGATGACGGAGCTGAAGGAGAAGCCCTTTGAGGAGCTGAGCGACGGGCAGCGCCAGCGGGTCCTGCTGGCGCGGGCCATCTGCCAGGAACCGGAGGTCCTGCTCCTGGATGAGCCGACCACCTTCCTCGACGTGCGCTATCAGCTGGAGTTCCTCACGGCGCTGCGGCGGCTGGTGCGGGAGCGCGGCGTGGCCGTCATCCTCTCCCTGCATGAGCTGGAGCTCGCGCGGCGGGTCTCCGACACGCTCGTCTGCGTCCGGGAGGGCCGGGTCGACCGGACGGGCGCGCCGGCGGAGATCCTGACGGACGCGTACATCGAAACGCTCTACGGCATGGAGCCGGGGAGCTACGGGGCGTTCTTCGGCGGGGGGCCGCAGGCCGCTCCCGAGAGCGCTGCGCCGGCCGAAAGCGCGCGCGGCGCGGCGGAGGGCTTTTTCCAGAACCGGGCCTGCCCGCATTTTCCCTGCCACAGCGGCGTGCCGGAGGAGGACTTCAACTGCCTCTTCTGCTACTGCCCGCTCTACGCGCTGGGAGAAGGCTGCGGCGGGGCCTGCCGCTATACCGAAAAAGGCCTGAAGAGCTGCGCGGACTGCGCCTTCCCGCACCGGCGGGAGAACTATGAGAAGCTCCTCGTGCGCTACCCGGAGCTGGCGGCGCTGGCGGGGAAGAAATAGGAAAAAGGAGCGGCAGGGATGGCGTTCGAGCATTACATCCGGAGCGGCGCGAAGCTGCTGCGCTGCGGTTATACGACGGGGAGCTGCGCGGCGCTGGCGGCCGCGGGCGCCGCGCGCTGTCTGCTCTCCGGCGAACGCCCGGAGCGCGTCTCGCTGACGACGCCGAAGGGCTGGACGGTGGAGGTGCCGCTCGAGGACTGGGAGATCTCCACGGACGAGGTCCGCTGCGCGGTCCGCAAGGACGCCGGCGACGACCCGGACGTGACGGACGGCGGCCTGGTCCGCGCCGCGGCGCGCAGGAGCGCGCGCGGCATCGCGATCGAGGGCGGCGAAGGCGTGGGGCGCGTCACGAAGCCCGGGCTGGACCGCGCGCCGGGCGAAGCGGCCATCAACTCGGTGCCGCTGCAGATGATCGCGGCGGCGCTGGAGGAGGTCTGCGCCGATTGCGGCTACGCCGGCGGGCTCTCCGTCACGATCTCCGTGCCGGGCGGGGAAGCGCTCGCGGAGAAGACCTTCAATCCGCAGCTCGGCATCGAGGGGGGCATCTCCATCCTGGGGACCTCCGGCATCGTGGAGCCCATGAGCGAGCGCGCGCTGATCGACACCATCGAGCTGGAGCTCCGGCAGGCGGCGGCCGGCGGCGCGAAGCGCCTGATCCTGACCCCGGGCAACTACGGCCTGGACTATCTTGCGGCGGAAGGGCTGGACCGGCTTGGCGCTCCCGTGGTCCGCTGCTCCAACTTCATCGGGGAGGCTCTGGACGCGGCCGCCGCGGAGGGCTTTGCGGAGCTCCTCCTCGTGGGGCACGCCGGCAAACTGGTGAAGCTGGCGGGCGGCATCATGAACACCCACTCCCGGCAGGCGGACTGCCGCGCGGAGCTCTTTACGGCGCACGCCGCGCTCTGCGGCGCGGACGCTTCGCTCTGCCGCGGCCTGATGAACGCCGTCACCTCGGACGCCTGCCTGGCGCTTTTGGACGCCGCGGGCCTGCGCGCCCCGGTGCTGGAGAGCCTGCTCGCGGAGATCCAGCGGCATCTGGACCGCCGCGCGGGAGAGGGCCTGCGCTGCGGGGCCATCCTCTTTTCCAACGCTGCCGGGACGCTGGGACGGACGGAAGGGGCGGCGCGGCTGCTGGAGCGATGGAGCGCGGCGCAGGCGCAGGACGAAGCGCGATAAGAGGAACGCGGCGGACAGCCGGCGGGAACGAGGGCAGAGAGTTATGGCAGGAACAGAGCGGAAACAAGGCAGGTTCTACTGCGTCAGCGTCGGTCCGGGAGATCCGGAGCTGCTGACGATCAAGGCGCTCCGCGTCCTGCGCGGCTGTGAGATCATCGCCTGCCCCCAGACGCAGAGCGGGCGGCGG
>JAEELK010000172.1 GCA_016282655.1 Bacillota bacterium
GTCAAGCGTTACTTCCTCTGAAAGAGGAGGCAGCTTGCTCCCGTCCTCGGCGACCGCTTCCGCAGCCGCGAGCGCGCAGGAGATCAGCTCGCTGTACTCCCGGATCCGGCGGTAGGCGTCGTCCTCCGCCCGGACGCGGGCGAACAGCCCGAGCAGCGCGGCCATCGCCAGCAGAAAGACCGGCAGACAGATCGCGGCATCCACGATCAGGTGCCCCCGTTTTTTCTGCGCTTCAATACGCATGGATCTGCACGACCTGCCCGCTCCGCACGGCTCCGCCGGGCACCGGGACTCGCATACGCTTCAAAAGATCGGCCTGCATGGAAAAGCCGCAGATGTAGTTGCGGAAATTGAAGCCGTCGCCGTCGATGACGTTGAGATTCAGCTGCATGATATCCATCAGGCGCACCAGTTTCTCCTCCTCGGAAAGCATCATCAAAAATAGTCGGAGATAATCCGCATACGTGCCCTTCAGCCCTGGGACCTGCAGATCCCGCAGGATGGGGACCTCCCCGCCGCCCATGACACGCGCAACGTCAGACTTTGCCTGCATTGCGGCACGGATGCTGCAGATGACCGCGATCGCGACCGGCGCGGGGATCAGAGCGAACGAAGAAGCCGCGAGCGAAGCGATCTGTGACATCTGCTCGGGGTCGGACAGGATCTCCGCGAGGTCGATCGCCGAGCGCAGCAGGAACAGACTGCGGCGAAACGCTCTCTCGTTCTGTTCGTCGGAAGGATTGCCGTACAGTACATATTCCCCTTCGAGAAGCAGCACGGTATCTTCCCGCGGTCCGGCTGCATTGGACAGGCTGCGCAGGATATATTCGTTCTGCGCCATTCCGGAGACGGAAAGCTGCGCGAGGCCTCCCGAAAACAGCAAAAAACTGCGCTTCCGCAAGCCCCTCCGGCGCGACGGCAGGTTGGCGGCGACCAATCCTTCCTCGATCTTCCGCTTCGACATCGGCCGCACTTCGTCTTCCCGGTTTGCTTCCTGAAGCTGCTGCATCAGTTCGTCGCGCTGCGAGGCGAGATCCTCGTCGTCGGGAGCAGCAGCGGTCAGTTCACCGAGTTCGGAGAGATCGACCGAAAGATCGCCCGAAAGGAGCGAGCCCAGTCCGCCCAGCAGCCCGCCGAGATCTTCGGATGTCAAAAGATCGCGTCCCAGCGCCATCGCGCCCAGTCTCGCGATCTGCGGCCCGAATACGGAGGGATCGCCGGCCTCCCAGTCCTCCGTCCGGAAGGACAGACTGCCAAGAGACAGCTTCACGAGCATAGGCGCGGCCTGCAGGCCGCTCTCCAGATAGTAGCGGCCGACAGCCTGCAGGCGTGCCCGGTTCGCAGACATCGCAAAGACACCGTAGCGCTTCTGCAGTGCGACGTTGTATTCCGACAGCAGCGAACTGCCCGTGACCGCGCACAGATCCTCCGCAATGCTGCCCGCCGCATACCCGGCGCTCGCTTCCAGTACGACCAGAAGCAGAAGCGTCAGTGCGGAGAGCACGATGACGACTTGGATCGTGGCAAAGCCTTTTTTCATTGCAGCAGCCACCTTCCCCGCAGGAGTTCGCACAGCAAGCTCTCGACACGCGCAGGCGCCGACGCTGCGGCAGCACGGTTCTCGCGGGCGTTTTCCTCCGTACGGTCATGGAGCGTGAATGCGGCGGAGATGACGGTAGCCACGATCAGAAAGATGAGAGGCACGATCAGCGCGGCCTCGATGATGGTGCTGCCCCTTTTGTTCATCAGAATGACTTGGACAGCAAAGAATTAAAGACTTTGTTGACGAATTTGCCGATCTGATCCCGGAAGACCAGACCGACCGTGATGGCGATCGCGATCAGGATCGCGACCTGCACCAGTTCCATACCGCTTTTGTAGTTTTGTTTCATGGGTCCCTCCTATTGCATGGTGATCAGCGCGGGAACGATACAAATGATGACAAGGACCAGGAGCAGAAGCATCAGGGGCAGACAGAGCTTCGTCTCCGCCTCCTTGGCCCGGGCGCCGGCCGCTGTCAGGCGGCCGTTCCAAAGCTGCTCGCGTTCCCGCTCCAGCTTTTCGCAGAGGTCGCTGCCGCTGCTCTCATGGTCCAGAACGAGCGTCGCGATCCGCATAAAATCACGATTTCCGCAGCCCCGCGCGTAGAGATAGAGCTGCCGAACGAACGACAGGTTCGATGCGCGCGACCGTTCCTTCACCTGCTCCATCGCCCGGTACAGAGGATTCTCCGTGCCCCGGTTCTGCTCAATCAGGGCATCGAATGCGGAAGAAACGACCAGCCCCGCATCCAGGAGAAGGATCAGCTGAAGGACCATCGAGGGGATCTCTCGCGCAAAGGCCTCCGCATCTTTTTTTCTCCGCCGCTTTTCCGCATCTCCGTCCGACGCGCGGAGCCAGTAGAGCACCAGGATGCCGACGGCGGGGATGATGAACGGGGGAGAGGCCTTCGCCGGTGCCCAAAAAAGGCGGACGCCCTCACGTTCCGAAGGGAGCGCCACCGCGGCGCCGGATGCGTTCTCCGAGACCTCTTCCGCCAGGCGCAGTGCCATATCCTGCAGACAGCGGGAATAGTCTTCGCGCGAAGGACGGCCGATACAAAGCGTGAACGTGCAGTCCCGCATGTATTCTTCCAAGCGCAGCACCGCGGTCAGCGTCAGAAGTTCACCGGGCTCGACTGCGAAGAGATCGACATGGCCGTCCGCATCCACAGCCTCGCATCCGTCCGTGTTCCAGGTGATCGAGATCAACCCTTCCGGATCGGATGACGGCAGGTAAAGATCGCCTGTGACCGCCTGCAGCCCTTCATTCTGCCCGGCGATCACCGAAGTGAGCCACTGGCGGCAGGCGTCGAACATCTGTGCGGCGTCTTCCGCCTCGGGCGTTCGCGCAAGCACGCGCAGCAGAACGTCCTGCTCAACGTGGATGTCATCGTAATAGAGGCCCAGGCGGAGCTGCTCGCTCCGGGCGTCGCTCCCGTAAGGGGGGCGGCTCAGCACGTCGTCGAGACTGCCGGGGCGGGCAGCTGCCCAGACCAGGACAAAGAGGACAAGCGTGACGGTCAGACACAGGACCGTTCTGCGCTTCAGAGATCCAGATCGACGATCTTCAGGCCCCAACAGAACGCGCCGACCATGGCCGCCAGGCACGCCGTCATGACGGCTCGCCCCAGCAGCGTCGTGTACAGCGGCCTTAA
>JAEELK010000173.1 GCA_016282655.1 Bacillota bacterium
CGCCGATGCGCTTTCTGACGATGGCGTCCGCCTCGCGCAGGGCTTCCAGGCGGTCTCTGGTGATGGCGCCGACGCAGCGGACGCCGAGGCCGGGGCCGGGGAAGGGCTGACGGTAGACCATGTCGTCCGGGAGGCCGAGCTCTTTTCCGACCACGCGGACTTCGTCTTTATAGAGGAACTTGACGGGCTCTACGAGCTCGAAGTGCAGCTCTTCCGGCAGGCCGCCGACGTTGTGGTGCGCCTTGACGCCGTCGGACTCGAGGATGTCCGGATAGATGGTGCCCTGTCCGAGGAACTTTACGCCGTCCAGCTTCTTGGCCTCTTCGGCGAAGACGTCGATGAAAAGGCCGCCGATGATCTTTCTCTTGCGCTCGGGCTCGTCCACGCCGGCCAGCGCGTCCAGGAAGCGGTCCACCGCGTCCACGTAGATCAGGTTGACGTCGAATTCCTCTCCGAAGACCCGGCAGACTTCCTCCGGCTCGCCCTTGCGGAGCAGGCCGTGGTTCACGTGAACGCAGCTGAGCTGCTTGCCGATGGCCTTTGAGATGAGCGCCGCGCAGACGGAAGAGTCCACGCCGCCGCTGAGCGCGAGCAGGACCTTGCCGTCGCCCACCTGGGCGCGGATGGCCGCCAGCTGCTCGTCGATGAAAGCCCGGGCAAGGGCCGGAGTGGTGATGCGTTCCATGGTTTCGGGTCTTTTCTCAGACATATCGTCTACCTCCTATATACGAAGTGTTAAGATTTACAAGGGATCTTGGGCAGCCTGCGCTTTTCGGCGCAGAGACCGCGGGCCGCTTCCGCGCTAGAGCTCCTGCATCTCCCTGAGCCAGAGCTCGGGAGAAAGGTCGCCGGCCAGGTCCAGGCTGCCGCGCGGCGAGAGGCTGACGGGGCCTGCCTGCGGGCCTTCCGGGCCGCTGCTGCGCTTGTACTGCTGGTTCAGGAAGCGCTTGTAGAAAGTGCGGAGCCACTTGCGGATCTCGTCCGGGGCATAGACGCCCTCGAAGCTGCGCTCCGCCATGGCGCAGAGCCTGGCAGGGCTCACGCCGGTCTCCAGCGTGTGATAGAGGAAGAAGTCGTGCAGGGCATAGGGCCCGATGCTCTCCTCCGTCTTCTGGGAGATCCGCCCCGCGGCGTCCGGGGGCAGGAGCTCCGGCGAGATGGGCATGGCGATGACCGCCTCCAGGACCTTGTGCAGCGCAGCGGGATCCGCGCAGGAGAGCCCTGCTTTTTTGGGGTCGCTTGCCACGGTGAGGAGCAGATATGGGATGAGCGTCTTGGGGATGCTCGCGTTGACGTTGTACATGGCGAGCTGGTCGCCGCCGAAGGTGCACCAGCCCAGGGCGTCTTCGGAGAGGTCGCCGGTGCCGACCACCATGCCGCCCTCCTGGTTGGCCAGATCCAGCAGGATCTGAGTGCGCTCGCGCGCCTGGGTGTTCTCGTAGGTGACGTCCTGCAGCCCCGGGTCGTGCCCGATGTCTCTGAAATGCTGCAGGCTGGCCTGCTTGATGGAGATCTCGCGGCTGTTCACGCCGAGGACGCGCATGAGGGAGACGGCGTTGCGGTAGCCGTCGCTGCCGGTGCCGAAGCCCGGCATGGTGACCGCCAGCACGTCGCTCGCCGGCCGGTCCAGGCTCTCCATGGCGGCGGCCGCGACCAGCAGCGCCAGCGTGGAGTCCAGGCCGCCGGAGATGCCGAGCAGGGCCTTGCAGTTCAGATGGCTCAGGCGGCGGGCCAGGCCTGCGGTCTGGGTGCGGAAGACCCGTCTGCAGTAGGCTTTCACCTGGCTGCTCTTTTCCGGCAGGAAGGGGTTGCGGGGATAGCGTCTGGTCAGGCGGTCTCTGCCCTGCAGGAGCAGCGGGAGAGGCTCCAGCGCCACGAGGGCCGGGCCGGCGTTGCCGCCCGGGCCGCCGGGCGAAAGGGCCCTGCCCTGCTTGCTGCGCAGCGCCAGGTAGTTGATCTCGCCCACGGTGACGGAGCTCCTGCGCGCGAAGAGCGGCGCTCTCGCGAGCACGCTCTGCCGCTCCACGATGAGGCTCTGCCCGCCGTAGACCTGTTCGCCGGAGGATTCGAAGACGCCGGCCGAGGCGCAGAGGTAGGCGCAGTTATAGCGCCTGCCCGCGGCCAGAAGGCTCTGTTCCAGCTCTTCCGGCCGGAAGCCGTAGGTCGGCTCGGCGGAGGGGTTCAGGATGATCTGCGCGCCGGCCGCGGTCAGCAGCTCGGCCGGCGCCGGGCTCGCGTCTCTGTCCGTGCCGAGCTCCACGCCCAGCACGAGGCCGGCCGCTTCGTCGTGGAAGAGCAAAAAGCCCGCGGGCACAGCTTTGCCGCCGATGCGGACGCTGCCGCGGCGGCAAAGCTGCCGGCCGGCGCTGAAGCAGCGCCGCTCCTTCGGGCTCAGGGCGAGCTTCGGCACGATGCCCAGGATCTCGCCGTTCTGGATGACCGCGGCGCAGTTGTAGCTGCGCCCGTCCTGGCGGATGAAGCAGCCGAGCACGATGAGGCTCTTCAGCCCGCGGCTGGCCTCCGCCACGCGCTGCAGCTCCTGCAGATTCTTTTCATAGAGAAGATCCTGCCGGAAGAGATCGCCGCAGGTATAGCCGGTGAGGGCCAGCTCCGGAAATAGCAGAAGCCCCGCCCCCTGCTGGGAGGCGGCTTTCATGCAGCGGATGATGCGGTTCCCGTTGAAGACGGGATCGCCCACCCGGCAGACCGGCGTGATGACCGCAGTGCGGATAAAACCAAGAGATTCCATTCTGTTCCTCTGACTATTGCAGGAGCGAAGCCAGCACCGATACCGCCTTATCGATGTCGGCGCGGCTGACGTTCACGTGGGTGACGAAGCGGTATTCTCCGCCTTCGATGCCGTTGATCTTGATGTTTTCTTTGAAGAAGGCCTCCACCATGTCGTCGGAGGAGATCCTGCCGTCCTCGATGGTAAAGAAGACCATGTTGATGTCCAGGCGGTCTTTCTGTACGGACACGCCCGGCAGGTCGAGCAGGCGGCCGGCCAGATAGCGCGCGTTCTCGTGGTCTTCGGGCAGGCGTTTCGTCATCTCTTCCAGCGCGAGGATGCCGGCCGCCGCGAGGATGCCGGCCTGCCGCATGCCGCCGCCCATGATCTTGC
>JAEELK010000174.1 GCA_016282655.1 Bacillota bacterium
TATCGCTATGAGCAGGCCCAAGGCGGCGGCTTTACCGGGGCCTGGGCCTTCCCGCTGGACTATGCCGACGCGGCGGAGGTCCCGGAATGGGCCTATGAGCCCTTCTGCTGGCTGACGATGAACGGCGTCGTAAACGGAAGCGACGGCAGGCTGCTGCCCGGCGGGCTCTGCACGCGGGCGCAGGCCGTCACCATGCTGCATCGCTTCTTCGCGCCGGAAACAGAGGAGCAATGATGCTTTTAAAAGACTATCTGCCGCTGCCGGAAGGCCGCTATTCACTGGCCCTCAACGGGGGCGGCGGAAAGAGCAGCTTCATGTACCGCCTGGCGCGGGAAGAGGCGGCGGCCGGGAAGGCCGTGGTGGTCGGCACCACCACGAACATCATGCGTCCCGCGCCGGAAGAGGCGGCGCTCCTGCTCGACACGGAACGCCTGCCGGAAGTCCTGGCGCCGGGCAAAGTCGTCTGCCCCGGCGTTCCGGCCGCGGCGGCGGAGAAGATCGCCGGGCCGCCGGAACGCTACTGGCGCGGCGCGGCGGCGATGGCGGACTGCCTCATCCTGGAGACCGACGGCGCGAAGCGCCTGCCGACAAAAGTCTGCAGGGAAGGGGAGCCCGTGGTGCCGCCCTGGATCGACTGTCTGCTCGGCGTGGCCGGGCTGGACGCCGTCGGCAGGCCCTTCCGAGAGGTCTGCTTCCGCGCGGAGCTCGCCTGCGCGCTGCTCGGCGTCCTGCCGGAAGACCCCGTGGAGCCGCGGCACCTGGCGGCGCTGCTGCTCAGCGGGCAGGGGCAGAGAAAAGGTCTGCCGCCCGGCGCGTCCTACGCCGTGGTCCTGAACAAGGCGGACGACTCCGCGCGGATCGCGGCCGCCGAAGAGGTGGCGGCGCTCGTGCAGGCGCGCTGCCCGGACTGTCCCGTGCTGGTGACGGCACTGAAAGAGAACGGACCGGTGAAAGCTTTTTTCCCGGCAAGAGCGTGATCGATCGCTAGTTTTATAGATCAAAGGAGAAGAAAGATAGTATGCTCGTACTCATCAAAGGAGCCGGAGACCTGGCCAGCGGCATCGCCGTGCGCCTCTTCCGGAGCGGTTTTCAGGTGGTCATGACGGACATCGCCATGCCCACCACGGTGCGCTGCACGGTGGCGTTTTCCAAGGCGGTCTCCGAAGGGACCGCCATGGTGGAGGACGTGCCGGGCGCGCTGGCAAAGACGCCGGAGGAAGCGCTTGCCTTTGCCAAAGAAGGCAAGGTGGCCGTGCTCGTCGATCCGGAGTGCAAAGCCCTGCAGGCCCTGCGCCCGGACGTGCTGGTGGACGCCATCCTGGCCAAGCGCAACACCGGAACGGCAAAAGAAGACGCTCCCATCGTCATCGGCGTCGGCCCCGGCTTCACGGCCCCCGTGGACTGCCACTGCGCGGTGGAGACGCAGCGCGGACATCATCTGGGCAGGGTGTTTTATGAAGGAAGCCCCGCGCCCAACAGCGGCATCCCCGGCCTCGTGGGCGGCTACGGCATCGAGCGCCTCGTGCGCAGCAGCGCGGACGGCGTATTCGAGCCGAAGGCGAAGATCGGCGACATCGTGAAGGCGGGCCAGGTGGTGGCCATGGTGGGAGAGAGCCCCGTCTGCGCGCAGATCGACGGCGTGCTCCGCGGCCTGCTCCCGGCGGGAACGCCCGTGACGGAAGGCATGAAGTCCGGAGACGTGGATCCCCGCTGCAAGGTGGAGCACTGCTACACCGTTTCCGACAAGGCGAGGGCCATCGGCGGCGGCGTGCTGGAGGCAATCCTGCACCAGCGCGCGCTTGCGGAAAAACAGATATAAATAATAGAAGGGAAGCACTATGGCACGCAAGGTATCCTGCATCGTTCTGGCGGCCGGCGCGGGCAAGCGCTTCGGGGGCAGAAAGCTCCTGGCGGAGCTGGACGGCGTTTCGCTCATCGAGCGGACGCTGGACAAGGTCCCTACGGAGCTGCTGACGCAGACCGCCGTGGTCAGCGGCGACGAGGCCATCCTCTCGCTGGCGCGGAAGCGCGGCTTTCTGGCCGTGGAGAACCATCTGCCGGAGGAAGGCATCAGCCGCAGCATCCGCCTCGGCATGGAGGCGCTGGAGCCCTGCGACGCCCTGCTGTTCATGGTGGGCGATCAGCCTCTGCTCCGGCGGTACCGCGTGGCGGAACTGCTGGAGGCGTCAGAGAAGCGCCCGGAACGGATCATCGCGCTCTCGCAAAACGGAAGGAAAGGAAACCCGGCGGTCTTTCCGGCCGCGCTCTTTCCGGAGCTGCTCGCGCTGGAGGGAGACCGCGGCGGCAGCGCCGTCATGCAGAAGCATCCTTCTTTACTGCAGCTCATTGAGGTCCCGCGCGAGGAGCTGCTGGACGTCGATACGCAGGAGAGCCTGCAGGCGCTGCAGCAGCACAGGCAGCGTCTCGGCAACATGCTGCAGCCGCAGCTGACCATCCGCTTCTACACCGGCGACAAAGCGCTGGGGCCCGGCATCATCCGCATCCTGAAGCTGGTCAGCGAGCTCGGCACCCTGCGCGCCGCGGCGGACGCCATGGCCATGTCCTATTCCAACGCCTGGACCAAGGTGAAAAACTGTGAGCGGGCGCTCGGCATCCGGCTCATGGACCGGACGGTGGGCGGAAAGTCCGGCGGCGGCACCACGCTGACGGAAGACGCCCTGCGGCTGATCGAGTTTTACGAGGAATATGCCAAAGCGCTGAACGATGAGGCGGAACGCCTGCTTCTGGAGTTCAGCGGCAGGTTTTTCCCGGAGGAGAAGTGATCTATGGAACTGAATCTTGAACTCTGCAGGGAACTGACGGAAGAGCCGGCGGATTTCGCCCTGGTCACGCTTCTGAGCAGCGACGGCTCTTCCCCCCGCGGCCCCGGGGCAAAGATGCTGGTGACGCCGGACGCCATCGACGCCACCATCGGCGGCGGCAGCCTGGAGCTCAAAGCCATGGAATGGGCCCGGGAGGCCATCGAAAAGAAGCGCTCCGCGCGCCTGGACGTGGACCTGACCGGCAAAGAAAAGGATTCCGTGGACATGGCCTGCGGCGGACGCGTGGCCATCCTGATCCAATACGTCTGCGGCGCCGCGCCGGAGAGCCGCGCGCTCTTCGGGCTCCTGGCGGACTGCCAGAAGGCGCGCAGAGCGTGTCTCTGGCTGAGCGCCATAGAAGAAAAGGACGGAGAGACGCGCGTATGGCAGGCCGCGCTGCCGGAGGGCGAAGCGCTGACGGGCGAACTGCCGGACTGGGCGCGGCCGCTGCCGGCGGAGGACGAGAAGAGCGAATACCGGCTCGTAGAATGCGGGGCGGGGCGCTGGCTGCTCGCCGAGCGCGTGAGCGGCCTGGTGCATCTCTATCTCTGCGGCGGCGGTCACGTGGGCCTGAAGACGGCGGAGCTGGCCGAATTCTGCGGCATGAACGTGACTGTCTTTGAAGACCGCGCGGAATTCGTCACGGAAGAGCGCTTCCCGCACGCGGAGCGCGTGATCACGCCGGATTATCAGGGCATCTTCGAGGGCATCCCCATGGGGCGGAACGACTGCATCGTCATCCTGACCCGCGGCCACCGCTACGATACGGAGGTGCTGCGGCAGGCGGTGCGCACGAAGGCGGGCTACGTCGGCATGATCGGCAGCAAGCGCAAGGTGGCCATGGCAATGGATACCCTGCGGCAGGAGGGCGTGCCGGAGGAGACGATCGCCGCCATCCATTCGCCGATCGGCCTGCCGATCGGCGCGGAGACGCCGGCGGAGATCGCGGTCTGCATCATCGGGGAGATCATCCGGGAGACCCGTTAAAACAAAAAAACGATAGAAATAGACGAAATATTCGAATAACAAGAGGCGGACATCGATTGAAAAAATCTATGCCCGCCTTTTCGTTTTCGGAAAAGCAGAATACAAAAAACGGACGCGATCGCGTCGAAAGATTGAAAAACGAACGTTTAGAAAATATCTTAAGAGGAGGCGCAACAGAATTCTCTGACAGAATGGGAATAACGATATTCAAAAATGAGAATACCGCGCCGGATTGCAAGAAATGTACAAAACCAATATAATCAAGATAACTAAATGGTTGTGTACTGCTTGTTTCTAAACAATCGTGCACACGCTGCTTATGCTTTTAGAACAGGAGGGATTTCTAAATGCAATATGTCAAAGCGAACTCCGCTGCGGAAGCGCTCGACGCTCTGCTCAAAGCGGAAGGCAAGGCGATCATCTGCGCCGGCGGTTCCGACGTAATGGTCGACTACAACGCCGGAAAGATCGCTCCCGAAATGCTGGTAGACGTATCCCGCGCTGCCGACATGCAGGGCATCAAGATCGCCAACGGCAAGATCGAGATCGGTGCTGCTGTCACCCTGACCGAGATCGCCACCCACCCCGAGATCAAGAAGCTGTATCCGTCTCTGTGCAAGGGCTGCGGCACTGTAGGTTCCCTGCAGATCCGCAACTCCGCCACCCTGGTCGGCAACGTGGTCTCCGCGCAGCCTGCCGGTGACGGCGCCGTAGCGGTCTCCGCGCTGGAGCCCGTCTTCACCGTTCTGTCCAAGGACGGCGTCAGAGAAGTTGCCATGGCCGACATGTATGCCGGCTTCGGCAAGAGCAAGATCGACAACAGCGCCGAGGTCGTCACCAAGGTCACCATCCCGGTGCCCGCCGCT
Organism: Bacillota bacterium; assembly: GCA_016282655.1. Lineage (GTDB taxonomy): Bacteria > Bacillota > Clostridia > Peptostreptococcales > Anaerovoracaceae > JAEELK01. The sequence goes on from JAEELK010000174.1 coordinate 4,676, forward strand.
GACGAAGCCGCTGCTTTCCAGCGCCTTGAGCTCCGTAAGTCCCTGTCTCTGCCCATGCTGAACGCTGCGGCGATGGTCAAGGTCCAGAACGGCAAGATCGTTTGGGCCCGCATCACCATGGCGCCCGTCGGCGTAGGCCCCGTCCGCGCTCAGGAAGCGGAAGCTTTCCTGGCCGGCAAGGAGATGACGGACGACGTTCTGGCAGAGGCCGGCGAACTGGCTCTGAAGAACGCCAATCCCAGAAGCAACCCGCTCCGCGGCAGCAAAGAATTCCGTATCGCCACTCTGCCCGTCATGGTCAGACGCGCTCTGGAAGATTGCCGCGCGCAGCTTCAGTAACGGAGAAAGGTGGTAAGAACAATGGTATTACATACTACGATCAATGGTCAGGCCGTGGTCGCCGACGTGGATCCTTCCATCTCTCTGGCCATGTTCCTGCGTGAGAAGCTCTTCCTGACCGGCACCAAGATCGGCTGCGGCAAGGGCGAGTGCGGTGCCTGCACCGTCATCATGGATGGCAAAGCGGTCACCTCCTGCATCATCCCCGTCATGAGAGCCGACGGCGCCAACATCATCACCATCGAAGGCGTCGCCAAGACTCCCACCCAGCTCCATCCCATTCAGGAGGAGTTCATCCAGCAGGGCGCCATCCAGTGCGGTTTCTGCACCCCGGGCATGATCATGTCCGCCAAGGCGCTGCTGGACAAGAACAACGATCCCACCGTGGCCGAAGTGCGCGAGGCCCTCGGTGGCAACCTCTGCCGCTGCACCGGCTACGTCAACATCGAAAAAGCCGTATTCGCCGCCGCAGAGAGAATGAGAAAGGGGGAATAACACAATGAGATACGTTGGCAAAGACATCGGCCGCAGAGACGGCTTTGATAAAGCAACGGGCCGCGGCAAATTCACCACGGACCTCTTCGTGCCCCGCATGACCTACGCGAAGGTGCTGCGCAGCCCCTACGCCCATGCGAAGGTACTCTCCATCGACACCAGCGAGGCTGAGGCTCTGCCCGGCGTCGTCGCTGTCGCCACCTTCAAGAACACCACCAACAAGCTCTGGAACGGCGCGGCTCCGATGTTCATCACCCCGCCGCCCCACAAGCCCGTTCTGGACCAGACCGTCTACACCGACACGCCCAAGTACATCGGCGACGAGATCGCGGCCGTCGCGGCTGAGACCCTCGAGATCGCCGAGAAGGCTGTCAAGCTGATCAAGGTCGAGTATCAGGAGCTGCCCGCGGTCTACGATCCGCTGGAAGCCGTCAAGCCCGATGCCCCCAAGGTCCAGCCCGAGATCGCCAACCCGCAGTTCAACAACATCTGCGGCGGCCCCATCGAGATGGCCTTCGGCGGAGACATGGAAGAAGCCTTCAAGAAGTGCGACGTCATCGTAGAGCACAACATCAAGCTGCCCAGAGTAAAGCAGGCGCAGATGGAGACCCACGGCGCGCTGGCCACCTACAACCCGGACGGCCGTCTGGAGGTCATCTCCACCACGCAGGTCCCCTATCCGACCAAGTACATCCTGGCGGAAGCCCTGGGCCTTCCCTACAGCCACGTTACGGTCAAGAATCCTCCGTACGTCGGCGGCGGCTTCGGCGTCCGCATCGGTCTCTCCGGCAAGGCTGAGATCCTGGCGGCCTCCCTGTCCATGCTCTGCTATCGCCCGGTCAAGCTGATCTACACCCGTGAAGAAGACTTCACCTGCTCCGACAGCAGACACGGCGGCTATCTGAAGATCAAGCTCGGCGCCACCAAGGACGGCAAGCTGGTCGCCCAGGACGTCACCGCCTGGCTGAACACCGGCGCCTACGCCACCTTCGGCACCGACCTGCTCGGCGTTACCGGTGCCTGCGGTACCCTCGGCACCTACAACATCCCCAACTGCCACTACCTCGGCTGGCCGGTCTACACCAACCAGGAGACCGCCGGCGCCATGAGAGGCTTCGGTTCTCCGCAGGGCTGCTCCATCGTAGAGCCCGCCATCGAGATGCTGGCTGAGAAGCTGGGCATGGATGCCATCGAACTCAGAAAGATGAACACCACCAAGCCCGGTGATCAGAACTGGTTCCCGTTCTGGGATGCCGGTGTTTACACCACCAACGAGTGCCTGGACCTCGCGGCCGAAGGCATCGGCTGGAAGGAAAAGCACGGCAAGGCCAAGGAGCAGAGCGGCCGCTATCGCCGCGGCGTCGGCATCGCCACCTGCACCCACGTCACCAACGCGGCTCCGTTCTGCGTAGAGCACAACACCATCACCGCCCGCATCGA
>JAEELK010000175.1 GCA_016282655.1 Bacillota bacterium
CCTTCTTCGCGGTCTCGCCCGCCTTGGGGTACTGGTCCGCCACGCAGAATTCCTCCACGCTGCCGTTGCCGCCCTCGTCCTCTCCCGCCGCCGCGGCGAGATCCGCCTGCGTCAGCTTATAGCCGAGCTCCTTGCCCGCCAGGATGCCGATGGCGTCGCTGAGGCTCTGCCCGCTGAGGTCCGGCACCGTGGTATATTCGCTCTTCAGCGCCTTCTGCTCCTCGGCGGTGTATTCCGGCCGGAGGTCCAGATAGCGCAGCACGTTTTCCATGATCTCTCTGGCGCAGGGCGCCGCCGTGACGCTGCCCGAGACCACGTCGCAGCTGGGCTCGTCCACCGTCACCAGCACGGAGATCTGCGGGTCGTCCATGGGCGCCATGCCCAGGAAGGAGGCGACGACTTCGCCGTTGTAGCCGCCGTTCGTGATCTTGTCCGCGGTGCCGGTCTTGCCGCCCACCCGGTAGCCCGGGATCTTGGCCTTGCCGCCGCCGCCCTCCGCGACCACCGACTCCATGATCCGGCACATCTCTTCCGCGGTCTTCGCGGAGATGACCTGCCGCACTTCCACCGGCGCGAATTCCTCCACGACATTGCCCTTCTCGTCCAGCAGGGCCTTCACCAGGCGCGGCTGCATGAGCTTGCCGCCGTTCCCGATGCTGTTGACCGCCGTGAGCAGGCTGATGGGCGTCACCGCGATGCCCTGGCCGTAGGAGATGGTCGCGAGCTCCACGGGGCCCACCGCGGCGAGGCTCTGGATCTGGTTCCCGGCTTCTCCCGGGAAGTCGATGCCGGTCTTTTCCATGAGGCCGAAATCGTTGAGGTATTTGTAGAAGGTCTCCTTGCCGATGCGCTGGGCCAGCGCGTTCATGACGGGGTTGCAGGAGTTCTGCACCGCCTGCGCCAGCGTCTCCGTGCCGTGGGCGCTCGGATAGCGCCAGCAGTGCAGGGTCCTGCCCGCGATCTGGTAGATGCCGTGGCAGACGAATGTCTCGTTGACGTAAGTCAGGTTCTCCTCCAGCGCGATGGAGGTGGTCAGCAGCTTGAAGGTGGAGCCGGGCTCGTAGGTGTCCGTCACGAGCGGGTTGCGCCACATCTCGTTCCAGAAATCCTGCTGTCCCTCCGCGTCCAGCGTGTCGAAATAGGCCTTCTGCTCCGGGTCGAGCGGCGTGCGCGGATCGTTCACGTCAAAGCCCGGCGTGGAGGCCATGGCGAGCACGTCTCCGGTCTTGGGGTCCATGACCAGACAGGAGACCCGCTTCGCGCCGGTGGTCTCCCGCGCCGCGGCGATGGCCTTTTCCGCATAGTGCTGGATGATGGAATCGATGGTCAGCTGGACGCCGTAGCCGTCCTCCGCCGAATAATACTTCTCCTTGCCGAAGGAGAGCTTTCCGCCCTTGGTGTCCGAGAGCTTGATCCAGCGGCCGGAGTTTCCGGAGAGCCGCGCCTCGTAGCGGCGCTCGATGCCGGTGAGCCCGCGGTTGTCGTCCGTGGTGCTGCCGATCACGTGGCAGGCCAGGCTGCCCATCGGATAATAGCGCTTCACGTCCTCGGTGACGGAAACGCCCTTCAGCCCCGCGCTGCGGATCAGCGCGGCCTTGTCCTTGTCCACGTTCTTGGCGACCTTCACCATCGTCTTGTTCTGGTTCAGGATCTGCGTGATCTCGTCCGGATCCCTTTCCAGGATCTCGGCGAGCTTCTCCGCGGCGATGCGGACCAGGACCTGGTTTTCTTCTTCGGTCTCGCCCGACTTCAGAGCGGCCGGGCGCGCGAAGACGGTGTGGGTGGTGGCGCTGATGGCCAGCTCCACGCCGTTGCGGTCCGCGATGATGCCGCGCCGCGCCGTGACCTCGCTGTCGCGGGTCTGCTGCTGCGCCGCCATGACGGCGAAGTCCTGTCCGCGAACGATCTGCACCCATCCCACGCGAAAGACCAGAGCGACACAGACGACGCAGACGGCGAAGAAAAAGAACATCAGGCGCCGCTTGGGCTGTTTCTCTCTGGACTTCTTGGGGGGCTTCATTGGGCTTTCCTCTGATATGCGAAATACGCGTCTGCGCGCGTATTTCCGATTGCCGTATGGATCACTGATAGGCGGCCGATTTCAGGGCCACGCCGAAGTTGTGGATCTCCTCGCCGCCGACGTAGATCACCTCGTTCAGCGGCGCGTAGACCATGCCGAGCTCTTCCACCGCCCGCCGTTCTATGGTCTCGATGCCGGTGGCGGTCTTGATGGCCACCGTCAGGTTCGCGATGTCGTTGCGGACCGTTTCCTGCTGCGCTTCCAGCTGATTGATCCGGTAGGTGACGTCCGCGGAGTACGCCGTCAGGACGATCAGGACGATCAGGACCAGCCCGATGAGGAAGAGCAGCCCGACGGCGGTCTTCCGGTCTCTCGCGCTGACCCGCAGCGTCTGCTGCGTCTGGCTGCGGCTCCTGCGGACCTTTGGTCCTTCCTCGGCCTTGAGTGCCAGTCCGTATTTCTGATAGTTGTTCTGGTACTCGTACCACTGCTCGGCTGCGATCATGTCTCTCTTTCCTGGCAAAAAGGGCTATGCCTTTTCGATCACTCTCAACTTTGCGCTGCGCGCTCTCGGATTCTCCGCCAGCTCTTCTTCGGAGGGCTGGATCGGCTTGCCTGCGACCTTGCGGACGTCGCTGACCTTGCCGCAGACGCAGACCGGAAGGTCCGGCGGGCAGGTGCAGGGATGCAGGCGCCGCTGGAAGGCCTCTTTCACGATCCGATCCTCCAGGGAATGGAAGGTGATGATGCAGAGGCGGCCGCCCGGGGCAAGGACGTCTATGAAGTCGTCCACCGCCCGCGAGAGCTGGCCCAGCTCGTCGTTGACTTCGATGCGGAGCGCCTGAAAGGTCCGCTTGGCCGGGTGCGGGCCCTCTCTGCGGGCCGCCGCCGGCACGGCTGCTTTTATGATCTCCACGAGCTGCGCCGTGGAGCGCAGCGGGGCTTTCTTTCTGTTTTTTACGATGAAGGCGGCGATGCGGGAAGCCCATCGCTCCTCGCCGTAGTTCCGGATGATCCGGGCAAGCTCGGCTTCGCTGTAGCCGTTGACCACGTCCTCCGCCGTCAGGGACGCTTCCGCGTCCATGCGCATGTCCAGCGGGCCATCCTGCATATAAGAAAAACCGCGGGCAGCGCAGTCCAGTTGGAAGGAGGAAACGCCCAGGTCCAGCAGTGCGCCGGATATGGACTCCACCTTCCTCTCTGCCAGCACCTCCTTGACGGAGGCGTAGCAGCTGTGGACCAGCTCCTTGCGGCAGGGGTAAGGCGCGAGACGCTCCCCCGCCGCGGCCAGAGCATCCCGGTCGCGGTCGATCCCTATCAAATATCCCTTTTGCGAGAGCGCGCTGCAGATGCCGGCGGCATGGCCCCCTCCCCCAAGGGTGCCGTCTACGTAGACACCGTCCGGCCGCAGCCGCAGCTGCTCCATACATTCATCAAAGAGCACGGACCTGTGGCGAAACTCCATAGGCCCGCTCCCTAGATGCCAAGCTCCGCCATCTTGGCGGCGATCTCGTCGTCGCAGAGGTTGTCCGTGCGGTACTGCTCGAGGACCTCACGGCTCCAGATCTCCACGTTGTCCATGTTGCCCGTGGTGATCAGATCCTTTTCGATCTGCGCGTAGGCGCGCAAGGCCTGCGGAATGACCAGCCTCCCCTGTTTGTCCAGCTCGCATTCCACGGCGGCGCCTGTGAGGAAGCGGATGAAGGCCCTGGCGTCCTTGCTGGCCTTGGGCAGCGTGGCGAGCTTCTGCATGAAGCGCTCCCACTCTTCCATGGAATAGATGACCAGGCAGCGGTCCAGGCCTTTGGTCAGGATGAAACGGAAGCCGAGCTCCTCGCGGAACTTGGCCGGAATGATGACCCTGCCCTTGTCGTCTATGGAGTTTTGATACTCTCCGATGAACATCCTGTTCCTCACTTGTTCGGGGCGTCCCTGCCGCTCGCGCGGGGAACTTTCCCCAATACCATTGATGGTATCTCCACTATACACCACTTTTCACCATCAGACAAGAAAAAAATGCCGCTTTTTTGGTATTTTCCTCCACCAAACATCCACGAAAAAGCCGGGCCACACCATATGGTGTGGCCCGGCTTTAAGGCATACTATATCCTGTTTTCCTCAGAAACGACCGCTGTCCCGAAGCGTCCTATTTCCCCTTGTTGTCGTCGTATTTCAGCACGGCGGTGAAGGCCTCCTGCGGCACTTCGACGGTGCCGAACTGGCGCATGCGCTTCTTGCCTTCCTTCTGCTTCTCCAGCAGCTTCTTCTTGCGGGAGATGTCGCCGCCGTAGCACTTGGCGATGACGTCCTTGCGGTAGGCCTTGACGGTCTCGCGCGCGATGACCTTCTGCCCGATGGCCGCCTGGATGGGCACCTCGAACTGGTGCATGGGGATGATCTCCTTGAGCTTCTCGCAGACGAAGCGCCCGCGCGCGTAGGCCTTGCTCTCGTGCACGATCATGGAGAAGGCGTCCACGAGCTCCTTGTTCAGCAGCACGTCCAGCTTCACCACGTCGGACTTCTGGTAGCGGTCGAACTCGTAGTCCAGCGAGCCGTAGCCGCGCGTCTTGGACTTCAGCGCGTCGAAGAAGTCGTAGATGACCTCGGCCAGCGGCATGTCGTAATGCAGGGCAACGCGGTCCTCCGTGATGTATTCCATGTGGCTCATGACGCCCCGGCGGTCCTGGCAGAGCTCCATGATGCTGCCCACGTATTCCTTGGGGATCATGATGTTCGCCTTCACCATGGGCTCGCGGATCTCTCTGATCTCCGTGAGCGGCGGCAGGTTGGAGGGGTTCTGGATCATCTCCTCCGTGCCGTCGTTTTTGATCACCTGATAGATGACGCTGGGGGCGGTGGTGACGATGTCCAGATCGAACTCGCGGTCCAGGCGCTCCACGATGATCTCCATGTGCAGCAGGCCCAGGAAGCCGCAGCGGAAGCCGTAGCCCAGCGCCTGCGAGGTCTCCGGCTCAAAGAGGAAGGCGGCGTCGTTCACCTGCAACTTTTCCAGCGCGTCCTTGACGCTTTCGTATTTCTCGTCTCCGGCGGGATAGATGCCGCAGTAGACCATGGACTGCATCTTTTTGTAGCCCTTGAGCGGCTCCGTGGCCGGGTCCGACAGCAGGGTGATGGTGTCGCCCACCCGCGCGTCCGCCACCTGCTTGATGCTGGCGCAGAGATAGCCGACCTCGCCGGCGCGCAGGCAGCTGCTCGGCGTGGGGCCGGGCGCGTAGACGCCGACCTCCGTCACCTCGTAGGACTTCTGCGTGTTCATGAGGAGCACCTGGTCGCCTTTTTTGACGCTGCCGTCCATGATGCGCACGTAGATGACCACGCCTTTGTAGTTGTCGTAATAAGAGTCGAAGATCAGCGCCTTGAGCTTGCCGTCCAGGTCGCCCTTCGGCGCCGGGACCTTCTCCACGATGCCTTCCAGCACCTGCTCGATGTTGGTGCCGGCCTTGGCGGAGATCAAAGGCGCGTCGGAGGCGTCTATGCCGATGATGTCTTCGATCTCGTGGCGGACCTCCTCCGGCCGCGCGGAGGGCAGGTCGATCTTGTTGATCACGGGCATGATCTCCAGGTCTTCGTCCAGCGCCAGATAGACGTTCGCGAGCGTCTGCGCTTCCACGCCCTGGGTGGCGTCCACCACCAGCACCGCGCCCTCGCAGGCGGCAAGGCTGCGCGAGACTTCATACGTGAAGTCCACGTGGCCCGGGGTGTCGATGAGGTTGAATATGTATTCGTTTCCGTCGGAGGCCTTGTAGACGAGCCG
>JAEELK010000019.1 GCA_016282655.1 Bacillota bacterium
CACAGCGAGGCTGAGATGCGGGAGAAGAAGCTACGGGTGGAGGATGCCCTGAACGCCACCCGCGACGCCGTGGAGGAAGGCATCGTGGCAGGCGGCGGCACCGCCTTCGTCAGCGCCATCCCCGCCGTGGAAGCCCTGATCGAGACCCTGAAGGGCGACGAGAAGACCGGCGCCCAGATCATCGCCAAGGCCCTGCAGGCTCCCGTGCGCCAGATCGCCGAGAACGCCGGCGTGGACGGCTCCGTGGTCTTTGAGAAGATCCGGACGAGCGGCAAGCCCGGCTTCGGCTACAACGCCTACACCGAGGAATACACCGACATGCTGGAATCCGGCATCGTCGATCCCACCAAGGTCACCCGCACCGCCCTGGAGAACGCGGCGTCCATCGCCTCCTGCGTGCTCACCACCGAGTCCCTGGTGGCCGACAAGCCCGATCCCGCGGCCGACGCAGCCATGGCCGCAGCCGCTGCCGGCGGCGGCGGAATGGGCGGCATGTATTGATCCCATAGAAAAAACAAACCACCCCTGCGGGTGGTTTGTTTTTTTGCCGCCATGTCATTGATAAAGTGCCGTAAAAAACGCGGCGGACCGGGAATCCAGTCCGCCGCTTTGATTTTTCAGCTGCCGGAACCGGCGCTATGTGGCGGCGGTTTCGGGGGGTGAGGTTTGTTTCGGTTCTGCTTTGTTCCGCTTTTTGATCTTTGCGCTGTTTCTGCGCATCAGGATGATGCTCTGCAGCAGGATGAAGAAGCACAGCATGGCGCCGTTGGCCATTTCCTGCCACCAGGAGGCGTTGAGGGGGCTCAGGGCGATGATCTTCTGGATCGTGGCCAGGATCATGGCGCCGAAGAAGGTGCCGATGACGTTGCCCACGCCGCCTGTAAGCAGGGTGCCGCCGATGATGGATGCCGCGATGGCGTCCATCTCGCTGCGCATGGCCACGCTGGCGTTGCCCGCGGGCTTATGCATGAGGAAGACGTAACCGGCCAGGCCGCTCAGCAGGCCGCTGATCACATAGCTCCAGAAGACGGTGCGCCTGACGTTGATGCCCAGCATCAGGGCGCTCTGGCGGTTGCCGCCGACGGCGTAAATGCTTCTGCCGAGCTTCGTGTAACGAAGCAGAAGGAACATTCCGATCACCACGGCGATGGCGACGATGGCGCCGATCTCGATCTTGGCGGGGATCCAGCCGCCGTCCAGAGACGGAGATCCCAGCCAGGAGATCCGCAGCTTGGTCTTTACCAGCGTCTGGAACCCTTCGTGGGCCACGGTGACCGGGTTGACGGAGAGGATCGTGGTCAGACCGCGGGCCAGGAACATGCCCGCCAGGGTGACGATGAAGGGCTGGATGTCCAGATAGCTGACCAGGAAGCCCTGCAGCAGACCGAAGGCCAGGCCGATGCCCAGGGCCAGAAGCAGCGTCACCAGGATGCACAGAGGGTCATTCCGGATGCTGCTGCTGTTGAGGAACAGGGCGCAGCTCATGACGGTCAGGCTGATCACGCCGCCGACGCTGATGTTGATGCCGCCGCCGATCATGACGATCGTCAGGCCGCAGGAGATGATGATGAGATAGGCGTTGTCGTTGAGCAGATCAAAGAACATCTGCGGCTTCAGGAAGCCGCCCTTCAGGGTGAGCATTGCCGCAATGTACATGGCGGCGAAGATGCCGATGCTGATGAGCATGAGCATCATGGTGTCGGTCAGCGGCTCACGCTGGCCGAGCCGGGGTTGCCTGTTTCTGCCCGCCATTCAGCTCACCCCCTCTTTCTGCGCGTTTGCCCGCGCGCTTCCGGCGCGAAGGCGGTTCCAGCGTGTGGTCAGCCAGTCCTTGACCACGGGCGAGCCGGCCACAACGATGATGATGATCACGATGGCCTTGTAGGCCTTCACATTGACAGGGGCGACCTTCATGGCGTAGAGCGTGGTGGTCAGCATCTGAATGATGTACGCGCCCAGGATGCTTCCGCTCAGGCGGAAGCGGCCGCCGCCCAGACTGTTGCCGCCGATGGCGACGGCAAGGATGGCGTCCATTTCAATGTCGACCAGCAGCGTCTTGTGATTGAGCTGACCGAGACGGCACACGCCGATCACACCGGCGACGGATACGCAGATGCCCAGCAGGACGAAGCTGATGAGCTTGATGGCCGTCGGGTTGATGCCGTTGAGCCTGGCGGCGCCCTGGTTGATGCCCACGGACTGGGTATAGAGCCGGAGGCTCGTAAATTTGAATATCAGGAACATCAGCAGACCCACCAGGATCACCGCGAAAATCGGGGTCGGGATGGGGATGCCGGGGAGGGTCTTGCCGATGGCGCTGATGATGGGACTGTTCAGCTGCACCGCCGCATCGCCGTTGATCCAGTAGGCGATGGAGCGGGCGCAGGAAAACAGGATCAGCGTTGCGATCATGGGCTGGACCCGGAATACGGATACCAGGGTGCCGTTGAACAGCTTGAAGGCGATCGTTGCGAGACAGCAGAGGATCACGCCCACGATCACCGTGGGCACCGTGATGGCGCCCATGCCCTGCAGGACCTTGACGAACACAGCGCCGGAGATCGCGCCGACGGCGCCGACGGAGATATCCTGTCCGCCGCAGGCAGCCGTCACGAGGGTCATGCCCATGGCGATGATGGCCAGCTCGCTGGCGCTGTCGATGATGCTGATGAGGTTGCCGGTCAGCACCTTGTTGCCGCTGTTGTTCACGCTGATGCCGATGGAGAAGAAGCCGACGTCGCGGAAAAGGTTGAAAACGATCAGGATCGCGAGCGCGACCAGCGGGATCACCAGCTGCCCGAGTCCCGACGAGGCTTTTTTACCTAATCTCATGATGCGTCACCTCCCGCGATGGTCTTCATAACTTGCGCCTGGGTCAGATCGTCCCCCGTCAGTTCGCCCACGATCTTGCGGTCGCGCATGACGATCAGACGGGAGCAGGTGCGCAGCATTTCCTCGATCTCCGAGGAGATGAACGTGACGCTCATGCCCTCCTCGGCCAGCTTCAGCACCAGCTTCTGGA
>JAEELK010000176.1 GCA_016282655.1 Bacillota bacterium
CTGCGCGCGGAGCTGGAAAAGGCGGGACAGGAGATGGGCAAGGTGGATCTGCCGCAGCGGGTCAGCGAGGAGCTCTGCCCCGAGTGCGGCGCGCCGATGGTCTATAAGAAAGGCCGCTTCGGCGAATTCCTCGCCTGCAGCCGTTATCCGGACTGCAAGGGCACCATGTCCATCCAGACGAAGATCGGCGTGGACTGCCCGAAGTGCGGCAAGCCGCTGGTCCGCCGGAAGGGCAAGAAAGGCAAGATCTTCTACGGCTGCAGCGGATATCCGGACTGCCAGGAGATCTTCTGGGACGAGCCCACCGCCGAACGTTGTCCGAACTGCGGTTCGCTGCTCTGCAAGAGCGGCCGCGGCGGACTGAGCTGCAGCAACAAGGAATGCGGATACAAGAAACGGTAACAGGATCTGAAAGGGGAACGCGGCGCGCCGAGCCCGCGCCGCGGACAGAAAGGGGAAACAGAATGGAACAACTGCATGCGACGACCATCGTGGCCGTGCGCCGCGGACCGGACGACGTCTGCATCGGCGGCGACGGACAGGTCACCATGGGACAGACCGCCATCATGAAGAACTCCGCCAAAAAAGTGCGGAAGATCTACCGCAACAAGGTGCTGGCCGGCTTTGCCGGTTCCGTGGCGGACGCCTTTACGCTCACGGAGCGCTTTGAGAAATGCCTGGAGGAGCACGGCGGCAACCTGAAGCGCGCGGCCGTGGCGCTGGCCCAGCAGTGGCGCAGCGAGAAGGTGATGCGCAACCTGGAAGCGCTGATGATCGTGGCGGACCGGGAGACCCTGCTCGTCATCTCCGGCAACGGGGAAGTCATCGACCCGGACGAGGACTTCGTCGCCATCGGCTCCGGCGGAAATTTCGCCTACGCGGCGGCAAACGCCCTCTGCCATCACACGGATATGAACGCGGAAGAGGTCGTGCGCGAATCCCTGCGCATCGCCTCTTCGATCTGCGTTTACACCAACGACCACATCAGCGTGGAAAAACTCTAAGGAGGCTGCGATGCATCAGTTATACGGCATGACTCCCAAAGAGATCGTGGGAGAACTGGACAAATATATCATCGGGCAGGACAAGGCCAAAAAGTCGGTGGCCATCGCCCTGCGCAACCGCTATCGCCGCAGCCTGCTGCCGGAGAAGATGCGCGAGGAGATCACCCCGAAGAACATCCTGATGATGGGCCCCACCGGCGTCGGCAAGACCGAGATCGCCCGCCGCCTGGCAAAGCTCATGGACGCGCCCTTCGTGAAGGTGGAGGCCACCAAGTTCACGGAGGTCGGCTACGTCGGCCGCGACGTGGACTCCATGGTCCGCGATCTGGTCGAAGCTTCCGTGCGCATCACCAAGCAGAAGCATCTGCAGGAGAAGTACTCCGTGGCGGATGAGATCGTCAACGAGCGCATCGTGGACGCGATGCTGCCCGGGCGCAGACCGGCCGCGCAGAACGCCGCCGGCGCGGCCAATCCCTTCCAGATGCTCATGCAGAGCCTGCAGGGCTATCAGCAGCCGCAGCAGGCCCAGCAGCCGCAGGCGGACGAGGGCGGCAGCGATCAGGCCCTGGCCCGCGAACACGTGCTCCGTCAGCTCCGGGAAGGGCAGCTGGAAGAGCAGTACATCGAGGTCGAGGTGGAGGAGAGCAATCAGGCCCTGAACAATCTGGACCTGGGCAACGAAGGCATGGGCATCTCCATCGGCAGCATCTTCGGAGACATGATGCCGAAGAAGAAGAAGAGAAAGAGAATGCGCGTGAAGGACGCCCGCAAGGTGCTCCGCGAGCAGGAGGCGCAGAACCTCCTGGACATGGACCAGATCCACGCGGAAGCGGTGGAGAACGCGGAGCAGAACGGGATCATCTTCATCGACGAGATCGACAAGATCGCCGGCGGCGCCGCCCACTCGGGCGCGGACGTCTCCAGAGAAGGCGTGCAGCGCGACATCCTGCCCATCGTGGAGGGAAGCGTGGTCAACACCAAGTACGGCCCGGTCAAGACGGACCACGTGCTCTTCATCGGCGCGGGCGCGTTCCACGTCTCCAAACCCACGGATCTGATCCCCGAGCTGCAGGGCCGCTTCCCCATCCGCGTGGAGCTCGAGAACCTGAGCAAGGAAGACTTCATCCGCATCCTCACGGTGCCGGAAAACGCCCTGCTGAAGCAGCACAAGATGCTGCTGGAGACCGAGGGCATCCACGTGGAGTTCACGGACGACGCGGTGGACGAGATCGCGACCATCGCCTTCCTGACCAACGAGCAGACGGAGAACATCGGCGCCAGACGCCTGCACACCGTCATGGAAAAGCTCCTGGAGGACGTCTCCTTCGAGATCCCGGACATGGACACGGAGAAGGTCTGCATCGACAAGGCCTACGTGGAGCAGAAGTTCCAGGACGTCATCGAGGCGGAGGACGTGGACCGCTTCATCCTCTGATCGCCCGGCGGAAGACAGAGAAAAAACGCTGGTCCGGATCTTACGGTGCGGATCAGCGTTTTTCTTATCTAAAAAAATATTAAAAAAATTCAAAAATCGAAACACTTTTCAGAAAAGTCGTGTATAATAAGGACCATGTTATTGTTTGGCAGCAGAAAGGATGCGTTATGACCGATCATTCATTACTGGAGAAGGTGCGGAAACTCAACTGGGTCCTGCAGCAGAGCAGCGCGGGCGTCTTCTCTTTCAGCGACCTCAGCAAGATCCTCAGCGAGCTGCTGGATGCGAACGTCTATCTGGTGGACGCGCAGAGCCGGATCCTCGGCGTATACTATTCCGTGGAACAGGACAGTTCCACCATCAAAGATCCGGTCACCGGCGTCGAACAATTCCCGGACGAGTACAACGAAGCGTTTTTGCAGATCGAAGACACCGCCGTCAACCTGATCGGCGAAGAGGTGAAAAAGGTCTTCAAATACGATACCAATACCTTCGATAAGCTTCATACCGTCATCCCCATCCGCGGGGGCGGGGAGCGGCTCGGGACCATGGTCCTGGCCCGCTACTCGCCGGCCTTCACGGAAGAGGACCTCGTGCTCGGAGAATACGGGGCGGCGGTGGTCGGTCTGGAGATCCAGCGCCATCAGAACCTGCAGCGCGAAGAGGACGAGCGCCAGCGCGCGGTGGTGCAGATGGCCATCGGCACGCTCTCCTATTCGGAGATCGAGGCGGTGCGCAAGATCTTCGAGGAGCTGCGCGGGCAGGAAGGCCTGCTGGTGGCGAGCCGCATCGCGGACCGTTCCGGCATCACCCGCTCGGTCATCGTCAACGCCCTGCGCAAGCTGGAGAGCGCCGGCGTCATCGAGAGCCGCAGCCTCGGCATGAAGGGCACGCACATCAAGGTGCTAAACGACAAATTCTACGACGAACTGCAGAAGATCCAGGCCTGATCCGGACATCGCGCCCTGCGGCAGCTGCCGCAGGGCTTTTTTTCACGGGAACGCCGCGCGCGTTCCGGACAAGAGGAAAGAGAATGCCGCTACGCTTTACGGAAAACAACGAAGTCATACGGGAAGAGAGCTGCCGGGCGATCCTGGTGGGCCTGCAGGACGGCCGGGACTGGGAGGCGTCCATGGAAGAGCTCGCCGGGCTCGCGGAGGCGGCCGGCGCGGAGATCCTGGGGCAGCTCACGCAGCCGCGCGAAAAGCCGGACGCCGCGAACTATCTGGGCAGCGGCAAAGCGCTGGAACTCAGAGACTTCTGTCTGCACATGGAGGCGGACACCGTCATCTGCAACGACGAGCTCAGCGGCATCCAGTACCGCAATCTGGACGAGCTGCTCGGCGTGCGGGTCATCGACCGGACGATGCTGATCCTGGACATCTTCGCCGCGCGCGCCGTGTCCAAAGAAGGCAAGCTGCAGGTGGAGATGGCCCAGCTGCAGTACCGTCTGCCGCGCCTCAAGGGATACGGAAACGCCCTCTCCCGGCTGGGCGGCGGCATCGGCACGCGCGGCCCGGGCGAGAAGAAGCTGGAGACGGATCGCCGTCACATCCAGAGCCGCATGGACGAGATCCGCAGAGAGCTGCGGGAGGTCAGAAACGACCGGCAGACGCAGCGGGCCCTGCGCGAGAAGAGCGGCATCCCCGTGGCGGCCCTGGTCGGCTATACCAACGCGGGAAAGTCCGCCATCCTGAACCACATCCTTTCCCGGGTGGAACGGGAGGACAAGATGGTCACGGAGCGCGACATGCTCTTCGCCACGCTGGACACCTTCCAGCGCCGCGTACAGCTGGAGAGCAACCACGCCTTTGTCCTGATCGACACGGTGGGATTCGTCAGCAAGCTGCCGCACAGCCTGGTCAGCGCCTTCAAGGCCACGCTGGAGGAGAGCCTGCGGGCGGACCTGCTGCTGCACGTGGTGGACGCCTCGGACCCCGCGCACGAATTCCACCGGGCGGTGACGGAGCGCGTCTTGCAGGAGCTGGGCGCGGGGGAGAAGCCCTGCGTGCTCCTGTACAACAAGGCGGACCGGCTGCCGCCGGAAGAGATCCCATCCATGGAGCACGAACGCTGCGGGCAGAGGAGCGCGCTCTGGATCTCGGCTAGGAGCGGCATGCACATGGACCAGCTGCTGGAGGAGATCAAGGCAAGGCTCTTCGCGGCGCGCACGCGGGTCACGCTCTGCATCCCCTACGCGAGGGGCGAGCTGCAGTCCTATCTCTGCGATAAATACCCCGTGGAAGAGACGGAATACCTGCCGGAGGGGATCCGGCTGAGGCTGGAGCTGGATGAGGCGGATCTGCAGCGCCTGCGGGAGTTCCGGCAGACGGAAGCATAAGGATCAAGAACGCCCGCGCTCCTTTCGGAGACGCGGGCGTTTCGTTCGTGACGGGCGGAGGAAACAGACGGGCGCCTACTCCGGCACGCGGACCGTTTCCGTATGGCGCCCGAGCAGGCGGCAGCTGCCGCCGCTCAGGTCCGCGAGCAGCTGCAGCAGGGCATCGCTGCGCTCCGGCGGCGATTCGATCTCCAGACGGACCTTTTCCTCATAGCGGGGCTGGCGCAGGCGGAAGCCGCCTTCCACGGCGCGGTTCTCCAGCCTGCCGAAATGGCTGTATTCGAGTTCGGCTGAAAGGACCTCCAGCTCGCGCACCACGCAGAAGCCGGCGGCCTCCAGGGCAAGCTTGGCGCTGGAGGTGTAGGCGCGCGAAAGGCCGCCGATCCCCAGCTTGATGCCGCCGAAATAGCGCGTGACGATCAGCGCGACGTTGCGCAGCTCCATCTTGTCCAGCATCTGCAGCATGGGCGGGCCGGAACTGCCCTGCGGCTCGCCGTCGTCGCTGCTCCACTGCAGCTCGCCCCGCGCGCCGACGATGAAGGCGGGCACGTTGTGCGTGGCCTGCCGGTGCATGGCGCGGACGCGGCCGAAGAAGGCCTCCGCCTCTTCCCGGCTCTCCGCCGGGGCAACGTACGCGATGAAGCGGGAACGTTCGATGCTCTGCTCCGCCTCCGCCGCACGCAAAATGCTCCTGTACTCCTGCATTCTTTCCTCGTTTCCGGACCGTGCTTTGTTTGTGGTATTATACATCATTCCGCATTGACAAGGCAATGGCGCTGTGCTAATATAAATCTCGCCTGAATTTCAGGCCATGCGTTCCGAGGTAGCTCAATGGCAGAGCAATCGGCTGTTAACCGATAGGTTGTGGGTTCGAGCCCCACCCTCGGAGCCAGCTTTGCCGGCTAAAAAACTGCTTGACAGTTTCTGGCGCCCGCTGTATATTATATAACTGTGCCGGGCAATTCACCGGACAGTTGCCGGGGCGCATAGCTCAGCTGGTTAGAGCACCTGCCTTAC
>JAEELK010000020.1 GCA_016282655.1 Bacillota bacterium
ATAGACCGGCAGCGCGTGCTGCGACGCGAGCAGCAGCACGACGCCCCTGGCCTGCGCCACCTTGATGCCGGTGGTCACGTTCTTGTTGAAAAAGAGCTCCTCGATGGCCATCGCCTCCGGCTCGTACTCCTCGATGAGAGCGCCGAGCTCGCGGTAGATCTCCGCCAGCCGGTCCGGGAAGACAGCGTCCGCCGCGGTGCTGATGGAGCCGAAGGACACGGGCAAAAAGCGGTTGCCGTGCATGTCTACTATGCCGTAGCCGAGCAGCCCGTAGCCCGGGTCGATGCCGAGGATCCTCAAAGCGCTTTCTCCTTCCCGCCGCTGTGGCAGGCCATATGAGACCACATTAGTATTTTCTGTATTTTATCATATCGGGGCCGCTTTGTCTTGAAAAAACGTGCCTGCTCCCCGCCCGCGGGGATTAAGTTTTTATGACAGGGAGAAAAATTATTCAGATACTTGCATATTCATTTATACATGATGTATAATTGATGCCAGATAGGAAAGCACGGGGCCCTGCCCCGGGAACGGAAGGTGATCAACATGCGATATGCCAGACAGAACAAGATCCTAGATCTGATCAACAACCACGACGTGGAAACGCAGGATATGCTGGTGGAGCTCCTGAAAAAACACGGTTATAAAGTCACACAGGCCACGGTCTCCAGAGACATCAAGGAGCTGCAGCTCGTGAAGACGCTCACCGCCAGCGGGAAGTATAAGTATGCCCTGAGCGCCAATCCGGACCAGCCGGTCTCGGACCGCTTCATCAAGATCTTCAAAGAGACCATCCAGAGCATCACGCCCTCCGGCAACCTCATCGTGGTGAAAACGCTCTCCGGCTGTGCCGGCGCCGCCGCGGAGGCCATGGACAGCATGAATTTCCCGCACATCATCGGCTCGCTCGCCGGAGACAACACGTTTTTCCTCGTCATCGACGACCCCGCAAACACGCCGGCCGTCGTCACGCAGTTCTCCGAGATCATGAAATGAGGTCTTTTCCGTGCTCAGCCACATCAGCATCCGGAACTTTGCCATCATTGAATCCCTGAATCTGGACCTGCGCGCCGGACTCAACGTCCTCACCGGCGAGACCGGGGCGGGCAAATCCATCATCATCGAAGCCATCCACATGGCGCTCGGCGGCCGCGCGGACAGCACTTACGTGCGCAGCGGCGCGGAGCGCGCGCAGATCTCCCTCGCCTTCGACTGGGAGGATCCTTCGCTTGCCGCCTTTCTGGAGGAGAACGGCCTCCCCGCGGAAAGCCCGCTGCTGATCCTGCGCGAGATCTCCGCGAACGGCAAGAGCCAGAGCCGCGTCGGCGGCCAGCCCGTGCCGCTCTCCCTGCTGAAGCAGCTCTGCGCCCGTCTGGTGGACATCCACGGGCAGTACGACCATCAGTCCCTGCTGCAGCCGGAAAAACACCTGGAGCTGGTGGACCTCTTCGGCGGCGCGCCGCTGCTCGCGGAAAAGGAAGCGCTCGCGGAAGCGTATCGCGCCTACAGCGACTGCGCCCGCAGCCTGAAGGAGCTGAAAGATGCCCTGGCCCGCGCGCAGCGCCAGAAGGAGTTTTTGGAATACCAGCTGGCAGAGCTGCAGAAGGCCGCCCTGCAGGAAGGAGAGGACGAGCGCCTCTTTTTGGAGTTGCAGCGCCTGCAGAACAGCGAAAAGATCCGCGGGCATCTCTCCGAAGCCTATCAGGCCTTCTTCGCTTCGGACGGACTTGCGTCGCTGCAGCACAGCCTGAGGCTCCTGGAGGAGATCTCGTCCTACGCGCCGGAGTATCAAAGCCTTGCGGAAGCGCTCGGCGACTGCTGCTATCGCCTGGAAGACGACCTCTCTCCTTCCCTGCGCCGCCTGCGCGACGCCGCGGAAGCCTCTCCGGAGCGCCTGGAGGAGGTCTCCGCGCGGCTTGCGGAGCTGGACCGCCTGAAGCGCAAATACGCGGCGGACCTGCCCGGCCTGCTCGCGCTGGAGGCGCAGATCGCTTCGGATCTCGAAAGCATCGAGGACAGCGATCAGCGGATCGCAGGGCTGGAAGCAGAGCTGGAGGAACGGCGCGCGCTTCTGGAAGAACGCGCCGGCGCGCTCGGCCGTCTGCGCCGCGACGCCGCTTCCACGCTCTGCCGGCAGATCGAAGCGCAGCTGACGGAGCTGAACTTCAAAGACGCCGCCCTTTCGGCCTCCTTCGAGGAGGTCCCCTGCACGGAGAACGGCGCGGAGCGGATGGAGTTCCTCCTTTCCGCCAACCGCGGCGAAGAGCTGCGTCCCCTCGCCCGGATCGCTTCCGGCGGCGAGATCTCGCGCATCATGCTCGCCTTCAAGTGCATCCTCGGAAAGATCGACCACATCCCCACGCTCATCTTCGACGAGATCGACAGCGGCATCAGCGGCAGCACTGCCGCCGTGGTCGGCAAGAAGCTGAAGCAGGTCGCGCGCGATCACCAGATCATCTGCATCACCCACCTGCCGCAGATCGCGGCCTGCGGCGCGGCGCACTATAAGATCGAAAAGCAGAGCCGCGAGAACGATACGATCACGAACGTCATCCCCCTGGATCCGGACGCCCGCGTGCGGGAGCTGGCAAGGCTCCTGGGCGGCCTTGAGATCGGAGAGGCCGCCCTGCGGAACGCTGCGGACCTGCTCAGGCAGTTCGCGGACCCGGCGTAGGGGAAACGCCCGCGTTTGAAAAGAAAAAGGACGGACAGCGTATGCTGTCCGTCCTCTTTGATTCTGATCTGATGCGAAGCGCTTATTCGGCGTCTGCCGGAGCTTCTTCCGCCGGAGCTTCCTCCGCGGGCGCTTCGGCCGGAGCCGCTTCTTCCGCGGGAGCGTCTCCCATGAGAGGCGCTTCTTCCAGGGTCTCTTTGATGCTCAGGCTGATGCGCTTGCGGTCCTTGTCGATGTCCAGGATCTTGGCCTTGACGACCTGACCGACGGAGATCTCGTCCGCGATATTGGTG
Source organism: Bacillota bacterium (assembly GCA_016282655.1). Lineage (GTDB taxonomy): Bacteria > Bacillota > Clostridia > Peptostreptococcales > Anaerovoracaceae > JAEELK01. Next base: position 2,965 of record JAEELK010000020.1, read on the forward strand.
ACGCGCTTATGAGCGATCTCGGAGATGTGGACCAGTCCGTCCAGACCGGGCTCGAGCTCCACGAAGGCGCCGTACTCTTTGATCTGCACGACCTTGCCTTCGATGACTTCGCCGACCTGATACTTCTCGTCGATGATGGACCAGGGCTCCGGGGTGTTCTGCTTCAGGCCCAGGGAGATCTTGCCCTTCTCGGCGTTCATGCTGAGGATGCGGACGGTGATCTTCTGGCCGATCTGCAGCACTTCCTGGGGGTGCTTGAGCTTGCCCCAGGAGATCTCAGAGATGTGGAGCAGGCCGTCGATGCCGCCGATGTCTACGAACGCGCCGTAGTCGGTGAAGCGCATGACGGTGCCTTCCACGTTGTCCCCGACCTGCAGGGAATCCCAGATCTCTTTGACCTTCTTCTGCTTCTCTTCCGCCAGATAGGCCTTGTGAGAGAACACAGCCTTGTTTCTCTTCTGATCCACTCTGCTGACCTTGACGGGCAGCACCTGACCGATGAATTCGTCAGCCTTTTCGACGTAGTGATCGGAAAGCTGAGACATGGGGATGAAGCCGGAGACCTCTTTGTAAACGGCGATGACGCCGCCCTTGACCTCTTTGACGACCTTGGCGTTGACCACTTCCTTGTTGTCCAGCGCCGCGTTGATCTCGTCCCAGTGCTCGTTGACATCCAGCTTTTTCTTGGAAAGCAGGATGTTTCCGTCTCCGTCGTCGGTCTTGAGGACCTTCGCCTGGATCTGGTCGCCTTCCTTGAAGAGATCTTCCAGGCCCTGTTCGCCTTCCAGGGTCACTTCATCTTTGGGAAGGATGCCGTCCTTCTTGCAGCTCAGATTGACCACGACTTCGCGCGGAGATACCTGGACGACGGTCCCTTCTACGATTTCCCCTCTGCCGGGCAGACGGAGAGACTTTTCGATTTCGTCCATCAGGGCGTGCATGGGATTTTCTTCTTCCATCTGCAGTCCATCGGTTTCGGTGAATTCACTCATAGCAGCTATAACCTCCTTAATGATGCGTTCAGGCGTAGACGCGCCCGCCGCAACCCCTATTGTATTACAACCGTCAAGCTCTTTCAATGATAATTTTTCAATTTTATCCAAGAAGATGGTCTTCGGGCAGACCGCCGCGGCGATCTCCGCGAGCTTTCTGCTGTTCGCGCTGCGGGCGTCTCCGATGACGACCATGGCGTCCACGCGCGCCGCGAGCGCGCGGCAGGCGTTCTGGCGCTGCATCGTGGCCTGACAGATGGTGTTGTGGCAGACGACGTCTTCCCCTTTTGTCCGCAGCAGCTCCATGATGGCCTCCGCCTGCTCTGCCACGGCAGTGGTCTGGCAGAGCACCGTCGCGTGATCCCCCGCAAAGGCCTGCGCGGAAGCGAGGTCCGGGATCACGCAGGCGTCCGGGCCGGCCCATTCGCGGGTCGCCTCGACCTCCGGATGCGCCGGGTCTCCGATGATGACGACACGGCGGCCCGCGGCGGCGGCTTCTTTCGCCAGCCGGTGGATGCGCTCCACGAAGGGACAGGTCGCGTCCACGACGCGCAGCCCCCGCGCCGCCGCCTCCCGGTAAAAGGCCGGCCCGCTGCCGTGGGAACGGCCGATCACGACGTCCCCGGCCCGCGTATCGTTCAGATCCTCCAGCGCGTGGATGCCCTTCGCTTCCAGGTCCGCAATGACAAGCGCGTTGTGGATGAGCGGCCCGTAGGTATAGATCCTCCCGTCATGCTCCCGCTCCGCTTCGGCGGTCTCCTCCGCCTTGCGGATGGCCTCCCGCACCCCGAAGCAAAAACCGGCGTGTTCCGCCAGGATGATCTCTCTCATGAAACACAGACCCCCTTCTCGGTCAAAAAAGCGCTTTTTGCGCCTCAATTCTTCTTAATTATGTACTTTTTGAAAGAAAACTGTCAATCTCGCAAAAAACAGTTTGCACTTTTCAGAAAAAAATGATAAAAGGATGTGAGGCATAAAGATCATCAATACCCACATCTGAACTGTCTTAGATCGTAGCTGCACTTAGCGAAAGGAAAAAAGCATGGAAGACAAGACCCTCATTTGTCAGGACTGCGGCCAGGAGTTTATCTTTACCGTAGGCGAACAGGAATTCTACAAAGAGAAAGGATTCGACAACGAACCCAAGAGATGCAAGGCCTGCAGAGATAAGAGAAAGGCCGAGCGGAGACAGTTCAGAGAAGAGAACCAGTAAGTCTTATCGTAGAACCTGCGCAGGCGCGGCATCAGCCGCGCCTGTTCTTCTTTTTTGACTTGATCCTTGAAAGCAAGGAGCGCTTCCGCTCCGCGCGTTCCGGCTCCGGCCGCGCTTCCTCCGCCGGACGCCTTTCTTCCGCCAGGGAAGCATGCCGCCGCGTCCGCTCTTCCATCTCCAGGAGCCGGCTGAATTCCCGGAGCCCGAGTTCCTCCTCCTCCAGACGCCTGCGCAGCGACAAGGCGCAGAGCCTCCATTCCGGGTCGTTGCAGTCCCGCTCCGTCTCCCGCAGCAGTCCCGCCAGCTTTTCCGCCGCCCTGCCCGGCCGTTTTTCCGGCCAAAAGAGCAGCCTGGCCTGCGCCCCCTCAGCGCTTGGCCGCACGAAGACCGTCTCCGCGCTCAGAGGAAAATCCTCTGTCGAAAAGAGATGGTCCTCCGCGGTCCGAAGTCCGTCGCTGAGGCTCTTCAGCCAGCCGAGCATCTGCAGCGTATGCCCCGCAGTCAGAGCGGAGCGCGAGAGAGGCTGCAGCCCGCTGATGTCATACAGGATTTCTTCCCGTCCGTCCCGAGCGCAGAAGCTGACCGGCAGCAGCGCATCGCAGACGCCCTCCCGCAGCAGATCTCTTTTGTAACGGGGGATCTCCGCGCCCTCCCAAAGACAGAGCGCCAGCCACTGCTTTCCGCCGCGCTCTACGCGCTCCAGCGGCAGTTTCTCGGTCTCCATTTCTTTCCTCTCTTCATCTTCCGCAAAGGCCGCAGCTCGTGTAGCCCTGCGCGACAGCCTCCTCCAGATCCATTTCGACATAAGTCTTCTCGACCTGCGGGCAGCTGCTTCTGTGATAAGCCTTTCCGCCCAGCGGAAAATAGAATACGACGCTTCCGTTCGGGAGCTCTGCCGGGCGGCAGGTCTCACAGGCCGCGAAGCGCCTTCGCAGATCCTCGGTCAGGAAGCACTGCTGCGCGAAGGAACGGATGGTCTGACAGTCTGCCGCGTGATAGCGCTCTCCGTATTTCGGAAAGACGTAGACCGCCTCATAGCCCAGCTCGCGTTCCAGCCAGGCATGACCGCAGGGCTCGCCCTTCGCGTCCATCCCCGTGAACGCCCGGCAGAGCACGTTCTCCTCCACCTCCGGCAAGGCGATGAAGGAGAGCGCAAAGGGCAGCGGGACTTCGTAGCGCAGCGCGACACGGATGCAGTCTTCGATCCCGGAGACGCAAAGTTCTCTTTCATACTCTGTCAGCCAAAGTCCCCGCACCATGCCGCTTTCTTCCGCGGTCCTGACGCTCAGGCGGATCTGCAGCGCGAGCGCGCTCTCTTCCGCGCTCATCGTCCGCTCGGCTTCATCGCAGAGCGCATAAAGGACCGTTTCCCCCGCGGAATGCAGCGGGATCAGGGAGATCAGGAGCAGCATCGCCGCCAGAAAGAGCGGCAGGAACAGCGCCGTTTCCACAAAGAGAGAGCCGCGCTTCAATAGACGAACACCGCCCGATAAGACGCCGTACGCTCTCCGAAGACCGAAAGGATGCTCCCCCGGCGCCGCAGCTCCGCCTCGAGCGCAAAGCCGCAGAAGCACTGCGCGCAGGAAAAGCTCTTATCGTAGCGCGCTTTGAGATTCAGATCCACCAGGTCCAGAAAGCGATAGAGCTTTCCCTCTTCCTCCGCGAGGCAAAGGAAGAGAAACAGGTAATCTTCGTAGCCGCAGCCCCTGCCCTCGTCTTCCCGCGCCGCGTCCGTCACGCCGGCCAGCGCGTTTTCCAGGCTCAAATTCCAGTCCGCGTCGCTCTTCAGCAAGGGGACCCTTTTCCCATCCAAAAGCGCTTTCATATCTGTTTCCGTCTCCGCCTCCGCCCAGAGAAATGCGAGCGCGAGCTGCATGATCGGCGCCGCGGGCCCCGGCAGCAGGACGGCCGCGGTGGCCGCGAGCAGTTCCGTCTTTTCCGGGCTGGAGTAGATGTGCAGCAGATTCAGGCCGCAGCGGAAAGCGTGCAGCAGATCCTCCGTTTTCCGATAGTTCTTCTCCTGGCTGTAGTAGCCGAAAAGAAGGTATTCCAGCTCTCCGGCGAAGAAATGCTCCGCCGCGTTCCCCGGATGGAGACGGTCCACGCACATGCTCCCCAGATACAGGTCCAGCAGCAGACTTTCCCGCGCGTCGGCGGAAGAAACAGACGCGAGGGGCAGACGGCCCGGCGCGCGTCCCATCAGCACCGTCGGGAGCTCCCGGATCACCTTTTCATTTCGCAGTACATATTCCCGCTCTTCTTCTGACCCCGCTGCCGCGCCATGCGACGCCGCAGCGTTTTCCGGAACGCCATCTTCCTGGCCGGGAAGCAGCCCGCCAAAGCCCTCTGTTGCCGTGCCGGACGCGTTCATCTCCTCCAGCCCGCGTTTGACGCGTTCCTCCAGCGAAAGACCGTCCTCCAGGCTGGAGCCATACTCGCGCTCCGCGGCCTCCCACGCTTCTTCATCTTCCTCCTCCGCGTCCTCGAGCCGTTCGAGCCGGCGCTGCGCCCGTTTGACGCGCTCCGCGGCCGCTTCGCCGCGCGAGGCCATGGCCGAATAGTCAAAAAGCTTTTCCAGGGCAAAGATCCCGCTGAGGCGATCCGCCGCCAGCGGGAGGCTCCTGCCCTCCATATACGCCAGGATCTGCTGGCGCAGATTGTCGAGATTCAGGAGCGGAAAAGCGTCCTGCTCCACCGAGAGCCGCTGCAGGCTGAGGCGAAAGAGATCGATCCCCGTTTCCTTTTGAAAGCTCGCTTCCGCAAAGACGCGTAGCATGCGTTCCGCCTCTTCCCCGCCCATGCGATAGGCGAAGATGCCGTAGGCATCGTAAAGCTCCGCGTCGTAAGCAGCCAGGACGGACTCCCCTGCAAGGTCGAGCACGCCGTCCGCGGCGCTTCTTGCCGCAAATCCGGCAGCCGCTTCCGCGAGCACGCCGATCACGAAGAGGAAACTGAGCAGGATGGAGATCAGAAAGACCGCGGAGGAGCCGCGTTTCTCTCGAAAACGCAGGCCCGTCTGTCGGATGCGCTCCATGGACAGTCTCTTGCCTTGCTTCACGCGTTCAGTTCTCCTCTTCTTCCTCCGGATCTCCCCAAATGCCTTCTCCCAGGCCGCTGAGCACGCTTTTCAGGCGCAGGATGCGCACGGGAGAGAGGCAGTATTTCCGGCTGTTAAGTTTCTTGTTGACCCCATCGTTCAT
>JAEELK010000177.1 GCA_016282655.1 Bacillota bacterium
GAGCCGGTGAACACGCTGCGGTCGATCTCGCTGATGGGCTTTCCGTCAAACGTGATCTCGCCGCTCCAGGGCTGGTAAAGCCCGGAGATCAGCTTCGCGAGCGTGGATTTGCCGCAGCCGGAGGTGCCCACGAAGGCCACGCGCTGCCCCTGCTTGAGCTCCAGGTCGAAGTTCTCGATGAGCGGCGGGGCCAGCCGCGAATAGCCGAAGGTCACGTTCTTCATCACGAGGCTGCCGCTGAGCTTGTCGTAGCCGACCTCCCCGTCTCCGGAGTCGGCGGGCAGCGCTTTCTCCGCGGCCAGGATCTCGTCCTCCGGATACTCCATAACGTCCTCGATGCGCTCCATGCTGGTGCGCATCTCCTGCATCTGCTGGCCGGAGGCGATCAGGTCCTGCGCGGGCGCCATGAAGGCGCCGAGAAAGCCCTGGAAGGCCATGACCATACCGACGGAAAACTGTCCCCGCATGGTCAGCCAGACGCCCAGAATCAGCACCACGTTGTTCAGCACGCCCGAAATGACGGCCGGGATGATGCCCAGATACTGATTGATCCGCGTGAAGCGCACGTTCTGCGTATTCACGGAGGCCTGATAGCCGGACCATTTTTCAAAGAAGCCGTTCTCCGCGCCGCTGGCCTTGATCGTCTCGATCATCTCGATGCCCGAGACGGTGGCCGAGGCCAGCTTGCCGCTGTCGCGCATCATGACGCGGGTGATGTTGACGCGCTTGGAGGAGATGACGCGCGAGACCAGCAGCTGCGCCACCATGGAGGCCAGGCCCACCAGCGTGAGCAGCCAGGAGTACCGCAGCATGACCACCAGATAGAAGATCATCATGCAGCCGTTGAGCGCCAGCGGCGCGAGCGTGTTGACGATCTCTCCCGCGATGGAGGCGTTGGCGGCCTTGCGCTGCTGGATGTCGCCCGCCATGCGCTGGGTGAAGAATTCCATCGGCAGCCGCAGCACCTTCCACATGTAGCTGCTGTTTCCGACCACCGCCATTTTGCCGTTCAGGCGGAGCGTGTAGATCGCCTGGATCCACGCCGAGGCCATCTGAATAAACGCCAGAAGGCCGAGCCCCACCAGGAAGGGCACGAACCACGTCGGCTCTTTTCCCGTCAGGATCTCGTCCAGAAAGACGCGCGAGAAGCCCGCGCTGACGATGCCGATCAGAGAAGCGATGACCGTCGTGATGATCACGAAAGCCATGGCGGCCTCCGCGCCGTGCAGACGTTTCCGGGCAAATCTCATCACGCTCTTGGGCTTGCCGCCCGGCTCGAAGGTCTCGCCCGGCTCGATCATCAGGCAGACGCCGGTGAAGCTCTCGTCGAAGGTCTCCATCGAGACGGTATAGTTGCCCTTGGCCGGATCGTTCAGATAGACCTTGCTGCCCTTGAAGCCGTCGCACACCACGAAGTGGTTGAACTCCCAGTGGATGATGCAGGGGAATTTCCCGTGTTCGCGCAGCTGCTCCGGCTCGTACCGGTAGCCCTTGGCCTCAAAGCCGTAGCTGCGCGCGGCTTTGAGGATGTTGCTGGCCTTGCTGCCGTCCCGGCTGACGCCGCAGTCCTTGCGCACCTGCTCGAGCGGCACCCATTTCTCATAATAAGCCATCAGCATGCAGAGGGAAGCCGCGCCGCATTCCAGCGCCTCCATCTGCATGATCACCGGCACCTTGACGGCGCCGCTTGTCACAGGCTGCTTGATTCTTTTCTCTGCCATATTACCACCCTTAACTCGACTGTATTAGGGTATTGTGCCTGAATGCCCGCAGAAGCCTCCGCCCCCGGCGCTCAGTTCGTAACGTAGGTGATGGGGTGGACCTCCTCCAGGCTGCCGGCCTCGCCGTGCTTTTCCACCGTGCCGAAAATGCTCCATGCCAGCATGCCCACCAGCAGCGCCACGAGCGCGATCAGCACGATCCACACCGAAGGCGTCGTGACGCGGATGTAGTCGTTGAGCTCCTCCGGGCTGGAAACGCGGCTGATGCTCTTTTCTCTGAAGATGCCGCTGCCGCTCTGTCTTTCCTGCATGATATGTCCCTCCGTATCGTATTGTTGCTTTTCCGTCGGTTCCTTTTCTTTCACCTTTCGGTCTTCAAGGGTACACTCACCCATTAAACCAACATTAACTTATTCATTATAGCACAAGAATAAAAAAAAGAAAAGTGTCGATTTACAGCAGGATCGGCACTTTTCTTTGCATTTCAGGCAGTCGGCGAGACGTGACGCTCAGCGGCGCGGCGGACGCGTCAGCATCTCCGGAAACTCCGCCATGATATCCGGGATCGCGATCCCCTGCGGGCAGATGGAGGCGCAGGCGCCGCAGCCCACGCAGCGCCGGGGATCGATGGCCGCGTCCGCCGTATCCAGGTCGTAGCGGGCCATGAAATCGCCGTTCTTCACCCCGTTGTAGGCTGAGATGATCTTCGGGATCTCCAGCTCCATGGGACAGCCCTCCGTGCAGTAGCGGCAGCCCGTGCAGGGCACCCAGTCGAGCATGGAGTCCGCGACCTCCGCGATCAGGGCGTTCTCCGCCTCGCTCAGAGGCTCGGGCGCCGCAAAGGTCTCGACGTTCTCCCGGATCTGTTCCAGAGTGCTCATGCCGGACAGCACCACCGCCACCTGCGGCAGACCCTGCAGCCAGCGCAGCGCCCAGCGGGCGGGGGAATCTCCGGGCCGCGCGGCCTCGAGCTTTGCCGCCTGCTCGTCCGGGAGCTTTGCCAGCCTGCCGCCGCGCACGCCCTCCATGACGACCACCTTCAGGCCGTGCTTCGCGATGACCTCATACTTCCCTTTGGCGTCCTGCAGCTTCCAGTCCAGATAGTTCAGCTGGATCTGCACGAAATCGAAGACGCCCTCGTGCCGGGTCAGGAAGTCGTCGATGGTGGCCGCCGAGGACGCGTGGGAGCTGAAGCCCAGATGCCGGATCCGGCCGAGCTCCTTCTGCTTCTTCACGAAGTCCACGACCCCCAGCTCGGCGTCGTCGTAGATGGTCAGGGACTTCTCGCTGACGTTGTGCAGCAGATAAAAGTCGAAGTAGTCCACCCGGCACTTTTGCAGCTGCTCCTCGAAGACGCCCGCCACCGTGGAGTCCGGCCACCCGGCCAGCCCGCTCGTGAAGCCCACCGCGCCGCCTTCCTTTTTGACCATCATGTGGCCGGGGAATTTGCTGGCCAGATAAAAGCTCTCCCGAGGGTACTTTTTCAGCGCCTCTCCGATGAAGCGCTCGGACTCGCCGCCGTGGTAGCGGTAGGCCGTGTCGTAATAGGTGATCCCGTGCGCCATGGCGTAATCGATGATCTCCCGCGCCTTTTCCCGGTCGATCCGGCTCTCCTGCCCGTCGACGGTCGGAAGCCGCATATTGCCCATACCCTGCGCGGAGACCTTCACGCCGGCGATTTCCTTATAGTACATGCCAGACCCTCCTTGTCTTTGTTTCTGCCCTCCATTATAAGGGAAAGCGGTCCGGGAAGCAAATGAAATTTCGCGGAGCGCGCATTCTGTCTATTGTGTTTTCAGCCTGCTTTGGTATAATGATTTTATGATTGGATCTACCGGGAGGCGCGGCGTATGACACAGGCACAACAGACGAAGCGCGAACAGATCGTCCGCTGTTTCCGAAAGCTCTACGAGCAGGGAACGATCAATCTCTACGAGGGCAATTTTTCCGCGCGCGACGGTGAAAACGTGCTGATGACGCCCTCGCAGCAGAACAAGGAGACCATGACGCCCGAAATGCTCGTGGTCCTCGACGCGGCGGGAAACGTCCTCTCCTCCAACGGGCTGCGGCCCTCCTCGGAAGCCCGGATGCATCTGGAGATCTACCGCCTGCGGCCCGATCTGGGCGCGGTCGTGCATACCCACAGCGCCTTCGCTTCCGCCTTTGCGCTGGCCGGGATGCCGATCCGCAGCGAGAGCGCGGAGCTGCATCTGTTCTACGGCGGGGAGATCCCCTGCTGCGCCTACGGGGAGCCCGGCACCGACGCCGTCTTCGCCGAATTCGAGCGTTATTTCCTGCGCGAGCGGAAGGACGCGGTCCTGCTGGCAAACCATGGGCTCGTCGCGGCGGGGCGCGGCGTGGAGGAGGCCTTCTCCCGGGCGGAGGCCGTCGAAAAGCTCGCCAAGACCGCGCTGCTGGCGCGGCTTCTGGGAGGCGAGCGCCCGCTGCCCGACGGGGCCTCCGAAGCGCTGATCGGAAGATGGCGCGGGGACGGAAGCATTTGAAGGAGGAATCAGCATGACGGATATCATCGTCACGGAGGCGGACCGGCTCTCCTGCAGCGTCCACCTCTCCGCAGACGGGCGCAGCGTCTCGATCATCGATCAGACGCAGCTCCCCAACCGGGAGCTCTGGCTGGAGCTGCGCGGCGCGGAGGAGATCTTCGACGCCATCAAGCGGCTGGCCGTGCGCGGCGCGCCCGCGATCGGCATCTGCGCGGGCTATGCCATGTACGTGCTGGCGCAGCAGGAAACGACGCGGGATCCCGGCGCCTTTCTCGCGGATATGGAGCGCCTGGGAGACTATCTCATCTCCTCGCGGCCGACGGCGGTGAATCTCAGCTGGGCCGTGCGCCGGATGCTCGGCGTCGCGCGCGGCGCGGCGGATCGCCCTGTCGCGGAGATCGTCGAGCGGCTCCGGCAGGAGTGCCTCGCCATCCACGACGAGGACATTCAGATGTGCTACCGGATCTCGGAATACGGGCTGTCTCTGGTCAAGCCCGGCGACGGCATTCTGACGCACTGCAACGCCGGCCCGCTCGCGACCTCAAAATACGGCACGGCAATCGGGCCGGTGCTGCTGGGAAAGGAGCGCGGGATCGACTTCCGGCTCTTCGCCGACGAGACGCGGCCGCTTCTGCAGGGCGCGCGGCTCACGAGCTACGAGCTGCAGCGCGCCGGGGTGGACGTCACGCTGATCTGCGACAACATGGCGAGCATCGTGATGAAAAACGGCTGGGTGCAGGCCTGCTTCGTCGGCTGCGACCGC
>JAEELK010000178.1 GCA_016282655.1 Bacillota bacterium
ACAGCCCAGATACTCCGCCACCGTGGCGGCGATGTCCGCAAAGCTCGCCCGCGTGCCGAGGTCCGTCCCCGCCTTCACCGGCGCGCCGCAGATCAGCATGGGCACGTATTCACGGGTATGGTTCCATCCCCTATAACAGGGATCGTTGCCGTGGTCCGCGCAGAGGATCAGCACGTCCTCCTCCTTCATCAGAGAAAGCAGCTTCGGGACGGCCGCGTCGAACTCCTCCACGCACTTTCCGTAGCCTTCCGGATCTCTGCGGTGCCCGTACATGGAGTCGAAATCCACCAGATTCGTGAAGATCAGATCGCCCAGGTCCTCTTCCATCGCGTCGTAGGTGTGCTGCACGCCGTCCGCGTTGGACTTGTTGTGGATGGCGCTCGTCACGCCCCTGCCGTTGAAGATGTCCGTGGTCTTGCCGATGGCATGGACCCGCAGACCGGCCTTTTCAACTTTGTCGAAGAGCGTCTCCGCGGGGGGCGAGAGCGCGTAGTCCTTCCGGTCCGAGGTGCGGCGGTAGACGCCGTTCTCCACCACGTAGGGCCTCGCGATGACGCGGCCCACCAGAAGGTCGCCCGTGAGCATCTCGCGCGCGACCTCGCAGCAGTGATAGAGCTCCTCCAACGGGATGATCTCCGTGTTCGCCGCGATCTGAAAGACGCTGTCTGCGGAGGTGTAGACGATGAGCGCGCCCGTTTCCGCCTGCTCCGGCCCGAGCTCCTCGATGATGGCCGTGCCGGAGGCGGCCTTGTTTCCGATGCACTTTCGCCCCACGGCTGCCTCGTAGCGGGCCATGAAATCGTCCGGGAAGCGCTCGAAGGTCAGGAAGGGCGTATCCGTGCAGAGGCCCGCGATCTCCCAGTGTCCGGTGATGGTGTCCTTGCCCTTGGAGGCTTCTCCGAGCCGCGCGAAGGCGGCCTGCGGCGCCGCGGCGGGCGCCACCGCGGAGACGCCCTCGATGTTGCCGAGCCCCAGCGCTTTCAGGTTGGGGATCTTCCAGTCGGGGCAGTGCGCCGCGATGCTGCAGATGGTGCAGGCGCCGGCGTCGTCGTACTCTGCGGCGTCGGGCAGAGCCCCGATGCCGAAGCTGTCTATGACGATGATGATCGCGCGTTTCATAAGTCTTTCCTCCTGTTTCGGTCGATCGCTTTCATGAAGGGGCTCCGTCCGGCGGCGCTACTCCACGAGCTTCACCGGCATGCAGCCCAGATAGTCGCAGGCGACGAGCCGGTATTCCACGCCGCGCACGGCGCCGCCGATGGCCTTGCGCTGTGCCTCCGCGCCGTGCAGATGGCCGTAGACCACCTGACGCACGCCGTATTCCTCAAAGATATCCGTAAACGCCGAGCGGCCGCTGAAGCCTGCCGGCGGAAAATGCATGAGTGCGATGATCTGGCGCTTTCCGGCCCGCACGGCCGAATCCAGCGAAAGGCGCAGGCGGATCTGCTCCCTGCGGTAGATCTTTTCGTCGTGCTGCGTGAACTCGCTGTCGTCCGGGCAGATCCAGCCGCGGCAGCCGCAGATGCCGTAGTCCCCGTAGGAATAGTGGTCGTTCTGCAGGAAGTGCAGGCTGGGGTCCAGGGCATTGAGCCGCCCCACCGCCGTCCACCAGAGATCGTGGTTGCCCTTCAGCAGGAGCTTCTGCCCGGGCAGGGACGCGATCCAGCGCAGGTCCGCCTCGGCCTCCGCCTGCTTCATGGCCCAGGAGATGTCTCCCGGTAGCAGGACCAGGTCGTCCTCCGACACGCGCGCGAGCCAGTTCTCGCGGATGCGTTCCACGTGTCCGACCCACTGTCCGCCGTAGATGTCCATGGGCTTGTCCGCAGCGAAGGAAAGGTGCAGATCGCCCAGCGCGAAGATGCTCATGCGCTAGATTACTCCTTCTTCCTGCCCTACCCCGGGAACGCCCCGGTATCTCAGGCAGAGCATGGTCAGATCGTCGAACTGCGGCGCGCCGTTCACGAAATCGTCCACGGAGCGCTGCACGGCCGCGAGCACTTCCTGCGGCGCGGCGTCCCTTGCCGAATTGAGCGCCTCCAGGAGCCGCTCCGTGCCGAAGAGGGCGTTGCTCGCGTCGGTCGCCTCGACGACCCCGTCCGTATATACGAAGAGACTGTCGCCGGGGCGGAGCCGGAATTCGTGCTCGCGGAAGCGGATGCCTTCCATGGCTGCCACCGCCGGAGAATGCCGGTATTCGATCAGTTCATAGCTTCCGCCGGCATGGCAGAGGGCCGGATGCTCGTGGCCGGCGTTCGCGGCGACGCCCCTGCCGCTGCTGATCTCCAAAATGGCGAGCCAGACCGTCACGAAGAGCTCGGCCTCGTTGCCCTCGCAGAGCTGCGCGTTGACCTGCGCGAGGACCTCCGCCGGAGAGAGCCTGCCGTTCTGCGCGCGCGTCTTGATGAGCGTCTTGGCGATGACCATGAAGAGCGACGCGGGCACGCCCTTTCCGGACACGTCCGCCATGACGAGGGCCAGATGGTCGTCGTCGATCAGGAAGAAATCATAGAAATCTCCGCCCACCTCTTTGGCCGGCGTCATGCTGGCGAAGACCTCGAACTCGCTGCGGTCGGGGAAGGCAGGAAAGATGCGCGGCAGCATGTCCGCCTGGATCTGCGCCGCGACGTTCAGCTCCGCGGCGATGTGTTCCTTCTCCGCGGTGACGCGCATCAGGCTCTCCACGTTGCTCTGGATCTGCTCTTCCATGCGGTCGATGGAATTGGCCAGCTGCCCGATCTCATCGCGGTTGCGGATGCGTTCTCCGAGCTTGGTCTCCGCCGGCTCGTTCCTCTCGGAAAAGCGGGTCGCTTCC
>JAEELK010000179.1 GCA_016282655.1 Bacillota bacterium
AGGGGAACGCCCTCCGGCGGCAGGACGTCCGCGTCCGCGGCCGCGAGGCAGATCTCCTCCGCAAGGAAGGGGCTGAGTCCGGCGACGGCCTGCATGAGCTCCTTCGCCTGGATGCCCTCACGCCTGCCCAGGCGGGCTTCCAGCGCGGCTTCGTCCGCGGCGTGCAGGCAGAGCTTGCCCTGGTCCGGCGGCAGCGCGTAAGGCTGGCCCGGAAAGACCTGGCGCACGCGGCTCATGTCGAAGGAAACGCGCTTGATGGCGTCGATGATCCGGCCGCTCTCCGCGTCCACGGCGATGAGGTTGCTGTGCTTGCCCATGATCTCCGCGTAGAGCAGGCGCCGCTGCGCGAAGCCGAGCTCGCTGCTGCTCTCCACGGTGAAGCGGAGGATGCGCTCGGAGCCGACCTGTTCCGCGCCGAGGAGCTTTCCGCCCTGGAAATGCTTGCGCAGCAGCATGCAGAAGGCGCTGGGCTCGCTCGGGTTGCCCTCGCGCTCCGCGAGCAGATGCGCGCGGGCGTGGTTGCTGTTGGAGCTGAGATAGAGCTGGCGCTTCTCCCTGCCTCTGTGGAAGAGGAAGAGCAGCTCGTCCTCGAGCGGCTGGTAGATCTTCTCGATCCGCGCCCCGGCCAGCGTTTCGTTCAGCTCGCGGGCCAGCGCGGCGCAGAAGAGGCCGTCAAATGCCATTTGTATTTCCTGCTTTCTTTTCGTATAATGATCTTTGGAGACCGGAACGCCCCGCGGGGAGAGCCCGTCTCCGAAGCGTGAACACACGGTCCGCCGTCATTTTATCACGTTTTCCGGCGCAAGGAAAGCGCGGGGCGGCGGCAGGAAAGGAGACAAAGGATGATCAAGAGCATGACGGGCTTCGGCCGCGCGGAGTGCAGCGACGGCAAGTACAGCGTCCTGGCGGAGCTGAAGGCGGTGAACCACCGCTACTGCGACATCAGCGTGCGCATGCCGCGGCGCTATTCCTTCGCGGAGGAGCCCCTGAAAGCCATCGTGAAGGAGCGGATCCGCCGGGGGAAGATCGAGCTTTCCGTCAGCGTGGAGGAGCTCGCGGACGGGCCGGTGACGGTCCGCCTGAACCGCGCCGCCGCAAGCCAGTATTATCAGAACCTGCGCAGCCTGCAGGAGGAGTTCCACCTCGGCGGCGACCTGGACGTCGCCACGCTGGCCTCCATGCCGGAGGTGATGCGCGTGGTCTCGGAGACGGAGGACGAAGAGATCCTGGGCGTCCTTTCGGAGGCCGTGCGCGGCGCGGCGGAGAAGATGGACCAGATGCGCGCCGTGGAAGGGGAGAAGCTCGCGGAGGACATCCTCATGCGCGGACGCCTCATCCGCGAGATCAGCGGCAAGATCGCCCTGCGCGCCCCGAAGGTCGCGGAGATCTACGTGGAGAAGATGCGCGCGCGCATCGCGGAGCTCCTGAACGGCGCGGTCAGCCTGCCGGAGGAGCGCATCCTCACCGAGGCGGCCCTCTTCGCGGACAAGAGCAACATCACGGAGGAGCTCGTCCGCCTGGACAGCCACACGCTGCAGCTGGAGAAGATCATCGCGGAGAGCAGCCAGCCGGATGGCAAGAAGCTGGACTTCCTGGTGCAGGAGATGAACCGCGAGGCCAACACCATCGGCTCCAAGGCCAACGACATGGAGATCACCGTCCTCATGCTGGAGATCAAGAGCGAGGTGGAGAAGATCCGCGAGCAGGTGCAGAACATCGAGTGATCCCTGCTTGAAAAAGAACACGGTTACCTATATACTATTATGTTGACACGCGATCGAAACCGAGGTCCCAGACTATGAAAAAAGGAAAGCTCTTCGTCATCTCCGGCCCCTCCGGCGTCGGAAAGGGCACGCTCTGCAAGCGCCTCATGGAGCTGCGGCCGCTGCGCTTCTCCGTCTCCATGACGACCCGCAGCCCCAGGCCGGGAGAAGAAGAAGGCGTCAACTACTATTTCGTCAGCCGGGAGTTCTTCCAGAAGACGCTGGACGAAAACGGCTTTCTGGAGCACGCGGAGGTCTTTCAGAACCGATACGGAACGCCGAAGGCGGAGGTGCTGCAGTATCTGGAGTCGGGGCAGGACATGCTCCTGGACATCGACGTCCAGGGCGCCCTGCAGGTGAAGCGGAACTACCCGGAGGCCATCCTCGTCTTCATCCTGCCGCCGTCGCTCTCCGCGCTCTCCGCAAGGCTGGCAGAGCGGGGCACGGAGACGAAAGAGATGCTGGAGCATCGCCTGAACTGCGCGCGGCACGAGATCTCCTTCCTGCCCGAGTATCGCTATCGCGTGATCAACAACGATCTGGAAACGGCCGTGGCGGAGCTGACGGCCATCGTGGACGCCGAACACTGCCGCCTGCAGGACGACGCGGCGGAGCTGATAGAAGCCCTGAATTAAAGAAAAGAGGTACACTGCCATGATGTTAGAACCTTCCATTACGGAGATCAAGAAGAAGGCGGACAGCCGCTACACCCTGGTCATCCTGGCCGCCAAGCGGGCCAGAGACCTGATCGACGGCAAGCCGCGGCTCATCGACATCGACAACGAGCGCCCGGTCTCCGTGGCGGCGCATGAGATCGCCGAAGACCTCATTACTTATCGTAGAGAAGGATAAAAGCGTGG
>JAEELK010000180.1 GCA_016282655.1 Bacillota bacterium
CTGTTCGACGCCCAGACCGACGGCAACCACAACCGCTGCGTCTTCACTCTCATCGGCTCTCCCGAGGCCATCGAGGAGGTGGCCTTCCAGCTGACCAAGACCGCGTCTGAGGTCATCGACATGAGAAAGCATCATGGCGAGCACAAGCGCATGGGCGCCACCGACGTGATCCCCTTCGTGCCCCAGATGGACGTGACCGTTCAGGAGTGCATCGACATGAGCCGCCGCCTCGGTCAGCGGATCTGGGACGAGCTTCAGATCCCCTCCTTCCTCTATGAGGACAGCGCCACCCGGCCCGAGCGTCGAAATTTGGCCACCTGCCGCAAGGGCGAGTTCGAGGGCATGCCCGAAAAGCTCCTGGAACCCGATTGGGCCCCCGACTTCGGCGAGCGGAAGATCCACCCCACCGCCGGCATCACCGCCATCGGCGCCCGGATGCCTCTCATCGCCTTCAACTGCAATTTGGCCACCGACGACGTGGAGATCGCCAAGAAGATCGCCAAGGCCATCCGCGGCTCCTCCGGCGGCTTCCGCAGCTGCAAGGCCATGGGCTTCATGCTGGAGGATCGGGGCATCGCCCAGGTATCCATGAACATGGTGAACTATGAGGATACGCCGCTGTATCTGGCGTACGAGATGATCAAATCCCTGGCCGAGCGCTACGGCACCCGGGTCATCGAAAGCGAGATCGTGGGGCTGACCCCGGCCAAGGCCCTGATCGACTGCGCGGAGTACTATCTCAAAGCCAAGGATTTCGACTGCAAGAAGCAGGTGATGGAGTATCACCTGATCGACATGAACCACTGAGGGAGATCGGGCCATGAAGCTTGCTGAAATGACCGTCACACAGTTCGTGGACACCGTGGCCTCCGACGCCCCCGCCCCCGGCGGCGGCTCCGTGGCCGCATTGGCCGGTGCCATCGGCGCGGCCCTCACCGCCATGGTGGGGAATTTGACTCAGGGCCGGAAAAAGTACGCCGCCTATGCAGACTTCGCCGCGCAGGTGGAAGCCAAAGGGAATGAGCTCAAGGCTCAGCTTCTCGATGTGATGGACCGGGATACCGAAGCTTTCCTGCTGGTGAGCCGTGCCTTCGCCCTGCCCAAGGGCACCGACGAGGAGAAGGCCGCCCGCTCCGCCGCCATCCAGGAGGGGCTCAAGGCCTGCACCAGGACGCCCATGGAGATGATGGCGCTCTGCGCCGAGACGGCCAAGCTGGCCGCTGATTTTGCTGAAAAGGGGTTCAACGATTCCTCCGCCAGCGATCTGGGCGTGGCGTTTTTGAGCCTGTCTGCCGCCATCCGGGGCGCCTGGCTCAACGTGCTCATCAACGTCTCCTCCCTCAAGGACCAGGCCTTTGCCGACGAATGCCGGGCGAAGGGCCAGGCCCTGCTGGACGCCACCCTGCCCCTATGCGACAGAGGGTATGAAAGGATCCTGGGGATGGTGAAATGAGGGGGATTGCCTGACGGCCGAGGGCCCGGCTCACTCAGTCTCCCATAAAGCGAATATAGCGTAAAATACATCAATGAAGGATCGGAATAAAGAGATGAACACTATCCTTAAAAGCATCCTCGCCGGCATCAGCATTTCGATAGGCGGCACGATATTCCTGCTCTGCGAATCCAAGATCGTCGGCGCCTTGTTTTTCACCGTCGGGTTGTTCTGCGTATGCGTTTTCGGGTTTTACCTTTTCACAGGCAAAGTCTGTTACGTCTTTGAGAATGATAAAAACTACGCCCTGCAGCTCCCGCTCATTTGGATCGGCAACCTGATCGGCGCGTTGGGGACCGGCTTTTTGGAAATGCAGACCCGATTGGCTCCAAGCCTTGTGGAAAAGGCCGGCTCGATCTGCCAGGTGAAGGTATCCCAGCCCCTTCTCAGCGCGTTCCTCCTCGCCATCCTCTGCAACATAATGATCTACATCGCTGTGGAGGGATATAAAACGATACCCCATGAAGTGGGCAAATATCTGGCCATCTTCTTTGGCGTGACCGTCTTCGTCATCTGCGGCTTTGAGCACTGTGTGGCGAACATGTACTACTTCACGGTCGGACAGGCATGGAGCGGGAAAGCGATCCTGTATCTGCTCGTGATGACCGCCGGGAATGGCGTCGGCGGGGTGTTCGTTCCCTTGATGAGGAAAGCGATCCGTGCGCAAGAGCGATAACGACGGCTTTCGATGCGCTCCTTTCCTCTTTTGCGATGTGCTCGATACGCATATGAGCAGATAATACAGAAAAAGGAGGGGACAACCCCTCCTTTCCTATCTTTACTGACGTCCTTTCCTCTTCTCCCTATGGGGGATCGAGGCGGGCGTTTTTCACATCCACTTCTTTTTCCTGAAATAGCGGATGCAGCCGATCACGATGGCCACCGACACCAGGATGACGGCGGGATAGCCCCACTTCCAGTTCAACTCCGGCATATACCTAAAGTTCATGCCGTACCAGCCGGCGATCAGGGTCAGCGGCAGGAAGATGGAGGTGATCACCGTCAGCAGCGTCATGATGCGATTCTGCTTCACGTCCATTTGAGCCTGGATCAGGTCCCGCAGCTGCACCACATACTCCCGCTGGCCCGTCACCATGTCCTGCAATCGCATGACCCGCTCCGTGAACAGACGGAAGTAGCGCAAGTTCTCGTCCCGGAAGAAACCGTTTTCGTTTTCCTCCAGCTCCTGTCCCAAGTCGATCAGCTGCTCATAATGGACCCGAAGATCCAGCAGATCCCCCCGAATATCGTTCAGCTCCTGGGGATAGGTCTCCACCTCTCCCCGAAGGATCGCTTCCTCGATGGCGTTGAGCCGCTTTTCCACGGACTCCAACAGGGACAGATCCTGGGCGATGATCGTTTCCAGCAGGTCGTATAGAAACCGCTCCAGGCTGGGCAGCCGCCATTTCTTGGTGCGGCTGATGGTCTCCACTTTTCGGGCGATATAGTCCCCGTCGTCTACCAGCGCCACGCCGTGCTCGTCCATGGCGAAGGAGAACCGGTGCCGGGGCGCGCTGATCTTCTGTCGGTCCGGAATAGAAAAGGTGCCCGTCAGGGAATCCATATTCACCACGGCCTTGGTCTCTCGAGGCGCATCCACGTCCATCTCGATGTCCAGCTCGATGCCCAGCTCCCCCCTGAGCGCCTTCCATTCCCGACCGGTCAATACCGCCACGAAAGGCACGTCCCGGGGAAGCTCCTTCACCTCCGCCAGGGTACAGGGCGTCAGGGATTCATGGATGGAATAAAACATGTCATACCTCCGCTGCTGTTGTGTGGTCGCGCCGACGCTGCGTCCTGCGCTGATACGAAGAACGCCCGGGAAGGATCAGATGACGCCCAGCGGGATCAGCACGGCGAGCAGCACCGCCACCAGGCTCCACTCAGCGATCAGGAAGGCCCGCCGCTTCTTGGGCGCCATGTCCGGCACGTAGTTGCTGGCCAGGAAGAAGGGGACATAGGTGGTGATGAACACAGGCAGGACGCCCCACCACTTGTAGACCCAGATGAAGGAGTGGTTGCTGGTGCCCGCCAAAAATGATTCGAACAGAGCGAACAGAAGGGCCATCTCGAGGGCGCCGACCAGCTTGCAGCTGATCCCTTTCCTGCCGTTTTTCGCGAAATATCGCTTGGTCCTGTCCTGGGGCATCATCTTGAAGGAGATGATGCCGGCCAGGGAAAACATCATGGACAGTTCCCAACAGACGCCGATCAGCAGGATGAAGGTGGTGGATGCGTTGGACACGGACCACAGAGGATACCCCGTCACATGACCGATGATGGCGTTGACGATCTCATAGAGCCAGTGGACGCCGTAAAGCGCCAGGCCTGCGCAGACCGCCTCCGTGTTTTTCTTGTGGATCTCCGACCAGTAAACGTAGAACACCACCGCCAGGATGAAGATGAACGTCCAATTGAAGTTCTCCGTGCTGCGGACGCGAATGGCTTCCACCAGGCTCTTGGCTTCGTCTGAACCGTCTCCCCAGAAAATGAACATGTTCCTACCTCCCTTTGTAGTCTCTGGACGCGGGCTGTATCGCCCAAACTTTGTTTTCCCGGCAGCAACGGCCGATTTGGATCAATATTTGGCGGGATTGGCGTTGAGATGCTTCTTGACCATCAGCGCTATCTCGAAGGTGATCGCCTGGCTGAACTCGCGCAGGTCGAGGCCCGTAAGCTTTTTGATCTTCTCCAGGCGATAGACCAGGGTGCTGCGATGGATGAACAGCTTGCGGGCGGTCTCCGATACGTTCAGGTTGTTCTCGAAGAACGTTTGAATGGTAAACAGCGTTTCCTGATCGAGGCTTTCGATCGAACCGGTGACGAACACCTCGCTCAGAAACTGGGCGCAGAGCGTCACAGGGAGCTGATAGATCAGTCGTGCGATGCCAAGATCGTCGTAGCGGAAGATGGCCCTTTCGGCGTCGAACGCCTGGCCGATTTCGAGCGCCGCCTGGGCCTCCTGGAAAGAGCGGGTCAGGTCTTTGACGCCGACGACGACTGTCCCGATGCCGATGGCTACATGGGTATTGTATACGCCCGAGAGCGTGTCCGCGATGGAACGGGCCAGCTTCTCCAAATCCTTCGATTCGACGTCTTGAGAAATCTCCGTGACGATGGCGACGTCATGCTCAGAAGTCGGGAAGACGAAATCCTTCTGCTTGTCCGGAAAGAAATTCTGGATGGCATCGATCACGGGAACGCCCGAAGCGGAGACGATGCGCACCAGAAGGACGACGCGGGCCATCTCGGTATTGAAATGCAGCTCCCGGGCTTTGACAGGGATATCTTCCGGCAAAATGCTATCCTGGATGACGCTTTTGATGAAGCTGCCGCGGGTATACTTTTTTTCGTAATACTGTCGGATGCCCGAGATCGAAACGGCCAGGATTCCGGCATAGCGGGCGGCCATCTCGTCCGTACCCTCGACGAAAACGGAATACTCTGGCTGCTGGACGCTGTCGAGGGGCTGGTAGGTATACCCGTCGCGCACGAAGATGTGCCCTTCGCTCAGATCTAACGCGAGATGTTCGCGGGAGCTGTCGAGCTTGGAAGGATCGGAGCAGGCAATCACACGGCCCTCATCGTCGATGACGCCGACGGTGCGGTCGATATAATCGCGCATCTGATGGATGGTCCCTTGGAACAGGCGGTTCGGCATACGTATCTCCTCTCAAGTCGTCAAGAATTCCAAGATGAAACATATATACGATTTTACTATACCCAAACCCCTCTCAAATTGCAACAGAAGAATTGTATTTGGCTCCCTGCCCCGTGATGCATGACGCTGGACCGCCCGGATGCGGCGGCGTGCCACTGACGAGGCCGAACAACGCAAAGGGAGGGTGAAGGAAACCCTTCATCCTCCCCTGTTGCCCAGCCGAAGCTGAATTACTTGTTGTAGGTGTAGAAGCCCTTGCCGGTCTTGCGGCCCAGCTCGCCGGCCTCATACTTGGCCTTGGCGATCTCAAACCCCGGAGGTGTGGGCTCGCCGCCGTTGATGCGGTCGACCATGGAGAGATAGTTGACGTCTATGCCGGTCACGTCGAGCAGCTCGAAGACGCCCATGGGATGGCCCAGGCCGCCCTTGACGGCGATATCCAGGTCCTCGGGGGAGCAGACGCCGTTTTCGACCAGGCGATACGCCTCGTCACGGATCGCGGTCAGGACGCGGTTGACGATGAAGCCGCGGATCTCCTTGTTGACGCGAACAGGATTCTTGCCGGTGGCCTTCGCGAAGTCATACAGGACATCGACGGTCTCCTGGGAGGTGTGCTCGCCCTTGACGACCTCAACGACCTTCATGACGAGGGCCGGGTTGAAGTAATGGAAGTTGGCGAGACGGGAAGGATCGTCCACGCAATCCTTGAAGCGGGAGGAAGGCATGTAGCTGGAGTTGGACGCCAGAATGCAATCCTTCGGGGCAACCTTGTTGACGTTCTGATAGAACTCGGACTTGATCTTCTGGTCCTCGATGATGGCCTCGATCAGCAGCTGCGCACCGGCGACAGCCTCATCGATCGTGGCGACACAGTGGAACTTCGCAAGAGCGGCGTCAACCTGCTCCTGGGTCATCTTGCCCTTGGCGATACGGCCGGCAAGATACTCGTCCTTCGCCCAGGCTTCCGCCTTCGCAAGAGCCG
Organism: Bacillota bacterium; assembly: GCA_016282655.1. Classification (GTDB taxonomy): domain Bacteria; phylum Bacillota; class Clostridia; order Peptostreptococcales; family Anaerovoracaceae; genus JAEELK01. Next base: position 6,136 of record JAEELK010000180.1, read on the forward strand.
CGGGGAAAGAGTCGGTCAGGTACGTGTCATAGCCATGGATGGCACAGTTAAGAGCGATCTGGCGGCCCATCGCGCCGGCGCCGGCCACTGCAACCTTCTTGATGTCACTGAGATTCATGATATTCTTCTCCTTTTATTATTCCCGCAGGGACGACGGACGCCGTCCCCGCGGATTTCATCGGTTCAAGGGTTCCTGATCAGATCTTCTCGAAGCACATCGCCATGCCGAGACCGCCGGCGATGCACAGGGTGGCGATGCCGTAGCGAACGTCACGCTTGATCATCTCGTGGATGAGCGTGGTGGAGATACGGGCACCGGAGCAGCCAAGGGGATGTCCAAGAGCGATCGCGCCGCCGTTGACGTTGATGATATCCAGCTTGTCTTCGAGGCCCAGCTCCTTGATGCAGCCCAGAGACTGGGAGGCAAACGCTTCGTTGAGCTCCCAGAGGCCGATGTCATCCTTGGTCAGGCCCATCGGGGTCAGGAACTTATCGAACAGGTTGTTGGTGGCGGCAACGGGGCCAAGACCCATGACGCGGGGATCGACGCCGCCTGCGCAGCCGGCGACCACACGGGCCAGCGGCTTGAGGCCCATGGCCTCGGCCGTCTCGGCAGCCATCAGAACGAGCGCGGAAGCGCCGTCGTTACGGCCGGAAGCGTTGCCGGCGGTGGTGACGCCACCCTCGAAGATGGGCTTCAGCTTCGCCATCTTCTCCAGGCTCGTGTCCCGCTTCGGGAACTCGTCGGTGTCGAAGACGATGGTGCTCTTCCGCTCCTTGACCACCACGGGGACGATCTCATCCTTGAAGCGGCCGCTGTCGATCGCGGCGACGGCGCGGCGCTGGCTCTCCAGAGCGAATACGTCGCACTCTTCCCGGGTGATGTTGTCCTTGACGGCGATGTTGTCGGCCGTATTGATCATGTTGAACTTGCCGTACTTGTCGTTCGGCTGGCTGTGGGGCTGGCTCTCAATGTTCGGGTCGCAGAACTGGGTGGTGCCGTTGCCGACGCCGAAGCGCGCGCCGCGTACATAGAAAGGAGCCGTGCTCATGCTCTCGACGCCGCCGCACAGGATGACGTTGGAATAGCCGAGCTGGATCTGCTGCGTGCCGGACAGGATCGCCTGCATGCCGGAGGCACACTGACGGTGAACGGTGTAGGCAGGGGTCTCCACGGGGATGTCGATCATCAGCGCGCAGAGGCGGGCGATGTTGGGCTGATCGGTGGACTGCTTTGCATGGCCGCAGATGACCTCATCGATATCGGTCTTCTGGATGCCGGCTTTGGCAATGGCGCCTTCGAGCGCAACGGAAAGCAGGGTCTCGGGCTGGACGTTCTTCAGGGTTCCGCCGATGGAACCAATGGGGGTTCTGACTGCGGATACGACAACGACTTCACGCATACTGTTTTTTCCTCCTGAGTTTTTTTGTTTATCTTAATCTGACCGCTCGCAGCGAAACAGCGTAAGCTAGACAGATTCGCGTATTAGGGGCTGCATGTCACAGCAGCTTCGGCAGGGGATACGATCGCCGATCATCAAAATCGGCAGGGACGATTGGTTGACAAAACCTAACAATAGGTGGTAAAATTATAAAGATTAGCGTGAACAAGCGATCATTGCATCACAACTAACAAACCAAACGAGGGACTTCACTTATGGAACTATCGCAGCTTCGATTCTTTCAAGAGCTGGCCAAACGGGAGCATCTGACAAAGACGGCTGAATATCTCAACATCACACCGCCTTCCCTGAGCGTCTCGATCTCCAAGCTGGAACATGAGCTCGGGGTCAAACTGTTTGAGCGCAGCGGCCGCAACATCCGCCTCAACGAGAACGGAAAATTCTTTTTGGAATACGTCGATCAAGCGCTGGAAACGCTGGAGGTCGGACGCAATGCGCTTGCGGCCAACGTGCAGACCGACCGCAACTCGATCATGCTGGGCGTCAGCGCACAAACCCTTTGGCTCAACGGCATTCAGTCGTTCCTGAGCCGCTATCCGCAGGTCTCGATCTCCCGCAAAAGCCTGACCCTCTCTCAACTCGACGATCGCGCCTATATGGCGCAGTTCGATTTCGTACTGACCGGCGTGAACGATTTCCCCTCTAAGGAATGGGAGCACTGTGTGCTCGTGCCGGACGATACCCCCGTGCTGGTGCTCAGCAAGGGCCATCCATGGGCGAACCGGGAGGAAATCACCCTGCAGGAAACGGCTGCGGAGCCCTTCGTGATGCTTCCAAAGGATTACGTTTCACGCCGTTTCGCAGATTCGCTTTGTGAGGCAGCGCACATAAAACCCTATATCATTGCGGAAGGGGATTATTTGCTGCGCGCGCACCTGCTGCACATGGAGAAACGCGCCGTTTCCATCACGACCCGGCTTGGGATGTCCAGCCAGCTGTTGAGCGATCTGGCGTGCATCCCGATCCGGACCGACGCGCCGCGAAGGACGCAGGCGCTTTTCTGGCCGCGGACGAAGCGCCTTTCCGTCACGGAGCTGATGTTCAAGGAATTCATGTATCAGCTCTACACGTCCTACTCGTCCAACCAGATATAATAATCTGAACACCGCATTGCAAGGCCGCCTTTTCCAGCGAGAGGCGGCTTTACTTTTGGTGGATCAGCCGATGGCGCGAAACTGTGCCAGCACAGCCTCCGCTTCCGCCATCACGTCTTCCATGATCTTGCGAACAGGCTTTATCTCGTGGATGAGAGCGCAACTCGTACCGACCTGCATGCTGCCGGTAACGATGTCGCCCTCTACCGCGCGCCGCAGCGAGCCGATCAGCGGAGCCATCCACTCATCCTGGGAAGCGCCAGAGGCGCGCAGGGCGAAGTGTTTATCCGTGAGCTCGTTGCGGATGCCGCGGACGGGATCCTTGGTGCCGATGCCTGTGATGACCGTGGCGCGTTCGTTGGCCTTGAGCACGGCGTCCTTATAGGCCTGCGAAACGGGACACTCCTCCGAAGCGAGGAAGCGCGTTCCCATCTGCACACCGCAGGCGCCCAGAGCCAGCGCGGCGACAAGCCCACGGCCGTCCACGAAGCCGCCGGCCGCGACCACGGGGATCGAAACGGCCTCGGTCACAGCGGGCAGCAGCGTGATGGTGTTGACGTCGCCTACATGGCCGCCGGACTCGGTGCC
>JAEELK010000181.1 GCA_016282655.1 Bacillota bacterium
CCATGTGCAGATCGCGCACGGCGCGTCTGAGCACGAGGCGAAGATCCCCTTCTCCAGAAAGGTGAAGTGGCTCAGAAACATGCTCTGGGGCGGCTCCGCGCTGCTGGCGTTCGAGCACGTCTGGCACGGCGAGGTGGTGCCCTGGTTCCCCTTCCTGACGGCTGCGGGCGACCCGGCGAGCACGGCGGAGATGCTGCACGAGATGGCGACCGTCGGCGTTGCCATGGCCGCCCTGGTGACGCTGGTCTGGCTCGGCATGGTGGGCGTATCCTCCTGGCTCGAAAAGAGAGCCGGCCGCGATCTCCCCGCGGAGAACTAGAGGAGGTCCGGCTCAGATGACACTTCTCACGACCGTCTTCGCGGCGATCATCAGCACCATCGTCTGGTACAGAAGCGCCTCCAGAAGCGAGATGCGCCTGGGCACCCTCTGCCTGATGTACTGGGGCGCGTCGATCATGTGGTCCGTGGACGCCATCTTTGAATATGCGGAGCTGCGGGCGGACTATTTCGCTCCGGCGGCAGCCGACATGCTGAACGACCTATATCTCGGGCTTTCCGTGGTGGCGCTCGGCCTCCTGATCTGGCTGCTGATCCTGCTGGTAAAAGACCCGAAGGGCGTTCTGAGAGCGGCGCTGTTGAAAAAGAATTAAAAGGCTTGAAGAGAGCGGTTCTGCAGCAGCGCAGGGCCGCTTTTTTGCTTTGCGGCAAAGGAAACAGAGAGAATGAACACAGAAGCGAAACGCGTATTGGAGGCCGTCCGCGACGGCGAAATGCAGGTGGATGAGGCTCTGCTCGCGCTGAAAACGGCGCCCTATGAAGACATCGGCTTCGCGAAGGTGGATCTGCACAGGAAGATCCGGCAGGGCGTGCCGGAGGTGATCTACGGGGCCGGAAAGACGCCGGAGCAGATCCGGGGCATCCTGGACGTGATGCGCGGGAACGGACAGGAACGGGTCCTGATCACGCGGCTGGACGAGAGCGCCGCGCGCTCTCTTGCGGAAACGCATCCGATCCGCTACGACGCGCGCTCGCGCACAGCGCTCCTCGGGGAGCGCCCGGCGCCGGACGGGATCGGCCGGATCGTCGTGGCGACGGGCGGCACGAGCGATATTCCCGTGGCGGAGGAGGCGGCCGCAACGGCCGAGGCCTTCGGAAACGAGGTCGTCCGCCTCTACGACGTCGGCGTGGCGGGCCTGCACCGCCTGCTCGATCACAAAGAGGAGATCATGAGCGCCAGCGTGATCATCGCGATCGCGGGCATGGAGGGTGCGCTCGCCAGCGTCGTCGCGGGCCTCGCGGACTGTCCGGTCATCGCGGTGCCGACCAGCGTCGGCTACGGCGCCTCCTTCCACGGCCTTTCCGCGCTGCTGGCCATGCTGAACTCCTGCGCCGGCGGCGTCTCGGTGGTGAACATCGACAACGGCTTCGGGGCGGGCTATCTGGCCGGCATGATCAATCATATGGAGACGAAACGATGAAAACACTTTATCTGGACTGCGGCATGGGCGCGGCGGGCGATATGCTGGCCGCGGCGCTGCTGGAGCTGCTGCCCGAACCGCGGCGGATGCTGGAGACGTGGAACGCGCTGGGGATCCCCGGCGTGCGCTTCGCCGCCGCGCCCGCGGAAAAATGCGGGATCCGCGGCACTCGGGTCTCCGTGACGGTGGACGGAGCGGAGGAGGGCGCGGAGGCGGACGCCGCCGCGCACGCGCATCCGCACGAGCACGAACACGCGGCCGCGCATTCTCATCCGCATGCGCATGAACACGAACATGAACACGCGCACATGGGCCTTTCTGAGATCGGACACGTCGTGGAAGGGCATCTGACGCTGCCGGACGCGGTAAAGCAGGACGTCCTGGCCGTGTTCCAGCTGGTCGCGGAGGCCGAGAGCCGGGTGCACGGCTGTCCGCTGCCGGAGATCCATTTCCATGAGCTCGGCACCATGGACGCGGTGGTGGACATCGCGGCCGTCTGCCTGCTGATGCATGAGATCGCGCCGGACGAGGTGATCGTCTCCCCCGTGCACGTGGGCTGCGGTCAGGTGCGCTGCGCGCACGGCCTGCTGCCGGTGCCCGCGCCCGCGACGGCCCTGCTCCTGCAGGGCGTCCCGATCTACGGCGGAACGATCGAAGGCGAGCTCTGCACCCCCACGGGGGCGGCGCTGCTGCGGCATTTCGCGGACCGCTTCGGCGCGATGCCCGTCATGCGGAGCGAACGGATCGGGTACGGCATGGGAAAGAAAGATTTCCCGGCGGCCAACTGCGTCCGCGCCCTGCTCGGCGAGCGGGCGGAAGGGACTGAGGGCTGCGGCGCTGACGTGCCCGGAGGAGCGCCCGGCCTGACGGACGAGATCCTGGAGCTCGCCTGCAACGTGGACGACATGAGCGCGGAGGCGATCGCCTTTGCCTGCGCCAAGCTGCTGGAAGCGGGCGCGCTGGACGTTTTCACCCTGCCCGCGGGCATGAAGAAAGGCCGCCCGGGGACCCTGCTCACAGTGCTCTGCAGACCCGCGGAGAAAGCGGCCATGCTCCGGACGATCTTCCTGCACACCTCCACCCTCGGCGTCCGGGAGAGCGCGGCGAAGCGCTACGTGCTCGCGCGGGAGACGGAGACGCTGGAGACGCCCTGGGGGCCGGTCCGCAGAAAGATCTCGAGCGGCTACGGCGTCCGCAGGGCAAAGTACGAATACGACGACCTGGTCCGCCTGGCGGAGGCGCGCGGCTGCAGCCTGGAAGAGGCGCGCGCGCTCCTGGAGGACCTGTAGCGCCGCGCCGGCAGACGCCGCGCGGGGAAGGATGGCAGCGTGGACGCAGCACGTGAAAAACAGAAAGAACTGATCGGCTCCCTCCGGGCGCTCGGGCGCGCGGCGGTCGCTTTTTCGGGCGGCACGGACTCCGCGTTTCTGCTGCGCATGGCGCAGGAGGCGCTCGGCTCCGACCTACTTGCGGTCACGGGACGCTTCGTCTCCTTTCCGGAGCGCGAAGCGCGGGAGGCGGAGCGCTTCTGCGCGTCGCTCGGCGTCGCGCAGGTCTTTGCGGACTTCGATCAGCTTGCCGTCCCCGGCCTGCGGGAGAATCCGGCGGACCGCTGTTATCTTTGCAAGAAAGCGCTCTTTTCCGCTTTGCAGGAGGCGGCGCGGGAGCGCGGATTTTTGGTGCTGCTGGAAGGCTCCAACGGGGACGACGCGCGGGGCTACCGCCCGGGCCTGCGGGCCGTGGCCGAGCTGGGGATCCGCAGTCCCCTGCGGGACGCCGGCCTGACGAAAGCGGAGATCAGAGCCCTGTCGGAAGAGCTGGGCCTCCCCCAGTGGAACAAGCCCTCCTCCGCCTGCCTGGCCACGCGCTTTCCCTACGGAGAGACGCTCACGGAGGAAAGGATCCGGGCCGTCGGCGCGGCGGAAGACTTCCTGCGCGCGCAGGGCTTCCGGCAGATCCGCGTGCGCGCGCACGGCGGCATCGCCCGCATCGAAACGGAGCCGGAACAGTTGGCGCGCGCGCTGGAGCCGGAGCGCAGGGAGGCGATCCGCGCGCGCCTGCACGAGCTGGGATTCCCTTTTGTGACACTGGATCTGGACGGCTTTCGGAGCGGCAGCATGGATCCGGAAGGAGCCGCGTTATGAATGGACGGATTTCTTCAGTCTTGCTTACCCTGGTCGCCCTGCTGATCGCGATGGGACTGATCGGCACCGGCCTGGACGGTTTCTCGGAGAAGCCGGCAAACAGCATCGCCGTGATCGTGCTCGGACTCATCATGCTCTTCGGCGCGTTCGTGTTCTTCCGCATGCTGGTCCTGCCGGCCTGGCAGGATAAAAACAGCACGCTGCGGGAAGACGTGCGCGGGCTGGTGCAGGCGGACCAGAGCGGCGCCGGGGACGCCGACGACACGGACCGCCTGATCGCCTCGTTCCGCGCGAGCCTGCGGGACTTCTTCTCGGCGGAGGGGCTGCCGGAAAACAGCCCGCTGCAGAGCACCGCGACCCAGCTCTACTGGCACGTCCTCTATCTGCAGAAGCGCCGCATGGAACGGCTCGGCGTCCGCATGGACTTCACGGCGGAGCGCAGGCGCTATGGAGGCGTCTCCGTCAGCAAGCAGAAATACTTCGACGGCAAATACAGCATCACGGACGCCTGCGAGCGCATCGCGGCAAAGCGCGTCTATTCCCGGGCGGGAAAAGAAGTCTATCGGCAGCAGGATGATGAGATGGCGCATTACAGCATCCTGAACGCCAGGCAGGGCAGCGACGGCGAGGCCATCATCTGTCCGAGCTGCGGCAGCGCGACCACGAGAGAAAACCTGCTGGACGGCTGCGATTACTGCGGCACGAAGTTCGCCGTGGAGGACCTGGGCCCGCGCGTGAGCAGCTTCGCGCTGCGGCAGAACTACCGGATCGCCTACGATAAATACAAGGACGCGCGGAGCTATTACGGCCGGCGCGCGTTTTTGGCGGGGGCGCTGCCCGTCTTCGCGCTCTCGCTCGTCGCGGCGGTCCTGACGGCGGGAGAGATTGAGGCCGGCCTGCTCCTGAAGATCGCGGCAGGAATGTTCACCGCGCTCTTCCTGGCGGCGGCGGCGGGCTATTTTGCCTGGCTCTTCTTCTGGATCTCGATCTTTCCGATCATCCAGGCAAAGCGTTCTCTGACGTATTACAACAAGAAAAAGCTGGCGGCGCGGCAGGCTGCCGAGGCGCGTGATCAGGAAGTGCTGCGGCAGATCCGAAGCTTCGACCGCCTTTTCTCGCTGGAGCATTTTTACAGCGGCGTGCAGAACAAGCTGGCCGCGATCCATTACGCGGAGCGCGCGAAGGAAGCCGGCGCCTTTGCCCTGGTGCCCCTGGATCGTCTGCTGGAGTCATACCGCGACGTGGCGGACATGGACGTGGAAGAGATCTGCCTGCTCGACTACCGCGCGGACGAGGCGCTGCAGCATGTGGAACTGGCCGCACGCGTCGGCCTGATCCGGGCGCGGGGCCATCGCTTCGTGCGCGACACGGAAACGCTCTTCCTTTCGCTGGAGAAGAGCGCCGCCTGCAAGACCGAGGCTGTCTGCGGCCCCTCTGTGCTGCGCTGCGCGGGCTGCGGCGCGAGCATCTCCCTGCTCGAGGGCGGAAAGTGCGCCTACTGCGACCGGCAGCTGGATCTGCGCGGGCGCGACTGGGTGATCAGCGGCTATCAGATCTCATAACTGCAAGGCTGCGAGTTTCTTTTCGCGGCATTGTCGAGCCGGCAGATCTGCCGGCTTATTTTTTTTCGTTGTCAATGACAAGTGGCGTGATGTATAATACTCTGACAGGAGTTTGCCATGGCACTATTTGGAAAAAAGAAAAAAGCGAAAGAAAAAGAAGCGGAAGCCTTAGAAGAAAAAGAAGGCGCCGCGGCAGAGAACGCCGGACAGGAAGGTGAAGCGGCCGAGCAGGAAGCGCCCAAGCCGAAACCGGTCCCGTCGGCCCGCTTTTCGCAGCGGGCGGCCGGGATCTTCGGGCGCATGTACAAGCTGATCCTCTCCGTCAATCTGGCGGCGAACGTCTGTCAGGTGGAATCCGGCACCCGCATCCTTTTTGATCAGGAATTCCCGCTCCGCATGCGCTACAACGAGTGGTGCGATTTTCTGGCGGGCTTTTTGGCGCCCGAAGACAAGGAACGCTTCGAGGCGGAGTTTTCCGCGCCCGAGCTTGCCCGCGCGCTTTCGGACAGCGAGTACGGCAAGGTGGGCGTCTATGCCGCCGCGAAGGAAGAGGATCTGGACGATCCCGAATCCGTGGTCCACTATCTGGAACTGCGCGCGGACCGCATCCCGGACGCCGCGGCAGTGCAGACGCGCTGCATCATTTACATAAAAGAACTGGCCGAAAAGCCGAAAGCGGCCGCGGCGGCGCGCGAGCTGAGCGAGACCGAACGCCAGCAGGTCGTCAATTGGAACAACGTGCGCGTCTCCAGCCTTCTGTCCGGCGCGCGCCCCATCTTTTTTGAATACAACGTGGAAGAAGACAACATGTTCATCCGGCTGGACGGCGCCGACGCGCCCCCGTCGGAGGTGCCGCGCTACATGGCGGGCATCGTCAAGAGAAGCGACTGGCATATCTTCCACGCGGATCTGGGGCTGGTCCAGACCACGCTGCAGAACGCCATCGCCGGCACGCAGCAAACGATCGACATCCGCTACCGCCCCGAAGGCGGCAAGAGCGGGCGCTTCCGCGTCTTCCGGCTCATCGCGGCGCCCGGAGACAACAACCGTCCGCCCGCCTGGGTGGTCGGCGCGCTCACGGACATCGACGACCAGGTCAAGAGCGACACCAAGAAACGCGAGATGACGGAGCAGATCTCCCAGCTGGTCCACAACACCTACACGCGCCTGAACGAGCTGGACATCGAGAAGGACCAGATCTTCCGCGTCCGGATGCAGGACGGCTCCTTCACCAAGGAGGATGCCCCGCAGGCGTTCTCCGCGTACATCAACAGCCTCGTCGCGAACAAGGTCGTCAAACCGGAATACGTGCATCTTTTCCAGAACCTTCTGCAGAAGGGCTTCCTGGAGCGCAAGACCCTCAAGGGCAGCTACGACATGGACGTTCAGATGAAGGTGCCGGGCGACACCGAATACCGCTGGTACACCGAGACCATTCAAAAGATCGCCGGCTCCCGCTACATGATGTTCGCGCGCGATATCTCCGAGATCCAGAAGGTCCGCCAGAAAGAGGCGGAGATGGAAGAGAGCAGCCGTATGGCGGCCTACAACAGCCAGATGCTGGACACCATCGCCAACCTCGTCGAATTCCGAAATCTGGAATCCGGTCCGCACATCGCGCACGTGCGCGATCTGACGCACAACATGCTGGTCAGCATCGCGGAGCTCTGCCCCGAATATGAGCTGGAAAAGAAGGACATCGACCTGTACAGCGAAGCCGCCGTCATGCACGACATCGGCAAGATCGTCGTCCCGGACCGGGTGCTGAACAAAGAAGGCAAGCTCACTCCGGACGAGTGGGAGATCATGAAGCGTCATACCACGGACGGCGCGCGGATCATCGACCGGCTCTCCATGCCGGGCCAGGAAGACCTGCTGACCATCTGCAGAGACGTGGCGCTGCACCATCATGAGCGCTTTGATGGTTCGGGCTATCCGGACGGGCTGGAAGGAGATGCCACCGCCATCGGCGTGCAGGTGATCGGCCTCGCGGATGCCTACGACGCGCTCATCAGTGAACGCTGCTATAAAGAAGGGATGCCGCTGGAGACCGCCATCGAGATGATCATGACGGGGCAGTGCGGCGCCTTCAACCCGAAGCTGCTCACCTGCTTTGAGATGTTGATACACAAGCAAGGCGTCTTGTCGAAGAAGACGAACAAGGCGGTCTCCGCGGCGGAGACCGCGGAGCAGGCGGCACCCGAGACCGAGCCCGCGGCGCCTGAAGCTGAGGCTGAGACCGCGGCGCCGGAAGCCGAGACCGCGGCGCCGGAAACCGAACCCGCGGCGCCGGAGACCGAACCCGCGGCGCCGGAGACCGAACCCGCGGCGTCCGAAACAGGGTCGCCGACCCCTGAAGCAGAGCCGGCAGAACAATAGACCAGATACGACCAAGGAGAATCTATTATCATGGCAGAACTCAACATCCCTGCCGGGACCAGACTCGGGCTCTGTTTCGCGCCCAAGGACGCGCAGAATCCGGAG
>JAEELK010000182.1 GCA_016282655.1 Bacillota bacterium
AGCGGGTGTGCGCCAGCGTGAACGTGGGCTCCACCCGGGCGGGGATCAACATGGACGCCGTCGCACTCATGGGCCGTGTCGTCAAGGAGACCGCGGCCCGCACCGCGGACCGCGACGGCTTCGGCTGCGCCAAGCTGGTGGTCTTCTGCAACGCGGTGGAGGACAATCCCTTCATGGCGGGCGCCTTCCACGGCCCGGGCGAAGCGGAGAAGGTCATCAACGTGGGCGTTTCCGGCCCCGGCGTGGTGCACCACGCCATACAGGCCGTGCGCGGAGAACCCTTCGACGTGCTGGCGGAGACCATCAAGAAGACCGCCTTCCGCATCACCCGCATGGGGCAGCTCGTGGCGCAGGAGGCGTCGCGGCGCCTGAACACGCCCTTCGGCATCGTGGACCTCTCCCTCGCGCCCACGCCGGCCCAGGGCGATTCCGTGGCCCGCATCCTGGAGGAGATGGGCCTGGAGACCTGCGGCACGCACGGCAGCACGGCCGCCCTGGCCCTGCTGAACGACGCGGTCAAGAAGGGCGGCGTCATGGCGAGCTCCTCCGTGGGCGGCCTGTCCGGCGCCTTCATCCCCGTTTCCGAGGACGAGGGCATGATCGCCGCGGCCCGCAGCGGCAGCCTCAGCATCGATAAGCTGGAGGCCATGACCTGCGTCTGTTCCGTGGGGCTGGACATGATCGCCGTGCCGGGAGACACCCCGGCGGAGACCATCTCCGCGATCATCGCGGACGAGGCTGCCATCGGCATGGTGAACAACAAGACCACCGCGGTGCGCATCCTGCCCGCGCCCGGCCGCGGCGTGGGAGACACGGTGGAGATGGGCGGCCTGCTGGGCAGCGCGCCCGTCATGCCCGTGCACAGCCCGTCCGCCGCGGAGTTCGTGAGCAGGGGCGGCCGAATCCCGGCCCCGCTGCAGAGCCTGAAGAATTAGGAGCGCCGCATGGCCTTGCACGTAGTCCTGGTGGAACCGGAGATCCCGCCGAACACAGGAAACATCTCCCGCAGCTGCGCCGCGACCGGCGCGGTGCTGCACCTGGTGAAGCCGCTCGGCTTTTCCATCGAAGACCGGCAGCTGAAGCGCGCCGGCCTGGATTACTGGCCCTTCCTGAAGCTGGAGGTCCACGAGAGCTTTGAGGAATTCCTGCGCGCGTACGCGGGCCGCCGCATGTGGATGGCCAGCACGCAGGGAAAGAAGCTCTACACGGACGTGCGCTATCAGGACGAAGACATGCTGCTCTTCGGCAGGGAGACCGCGGGCCTGCCCCGGCCCTTCCTCGCGGCGCACCCGGAGGAGACGGTCCGCATCCCCATGAGCGAGGGCACCCGCCTGCGCTCCTTCAATCTTTCCAACTCCGTGGCCATCGTGCTCTTCGAGGCGCTGCGGCAGCTGGGTTTTCCGGACCTGGAATAGGGTGCCGCGCCCAGGCGGCAGGCTGCTGGCCCCGCGGCCGGCCGGGAAGGCGGAAGGCGCCGCTTGCCCGGAACGCGTCGTAATATGCGCGCTTTTCCCGCGTCTTTTCATTCAGAGGAGGCGCGGATTTCTTAATTTTTGTTCAGAATGTCCCAAGGAGCTTTTTCAGGTGATATACTAGGGACGCAAGTTTCACAGGGGGAAAGGGGAAGCATTTTATCATGCCGGAAGAAAAGGGGTTGCAGCCCGCCGCGGAGAACGAAGCGCGGCAGGCGGAGATCGAGCGCGCGCCGCAGGATGCGGCCGTTTTGGAAGAAACGGCGGCGGAAAGCCCCGCGCAGGCGCAGGCCGCGGAAGGAACGGAAAACGCGGCGGCGCAGGAAAAACGCGTCAGCAAGTGGAAAAGGATGCCTCGGAAGACCAGGCGCAGGATCGTGCGGTGGATCATCATCGCGCTCGTTCTGCTCGCCCTGATCGGCGGGGGCATTTTTGTGTTCAAAAACAGGGGGAACGAGAACGAAAAACAGGCCGTCACAGACTTCGTGCAGTACGGCAGCATCACCTCCGTGGTGCAGGGCAGCGGCCTCACCAAGGCCAGAGACAGCCAGAGCATCACGCTGAACTATGCCGGCACCGTGTTAGAGGTCTACGTCAGCGAAGGCCAGATGGTGGAAGCCGGCGATCCGCTCTTCGTGGTGGATTCCCCGAACGCCCGCTCCGCGCTGGACAAGGCCAGAAGCAACGTGGAAGGCTACCGCAAACAGCTGAACAGCCTGTATAAAGACATCGCGGGCCTGCATCTGAAGCCCGGCTATCCCGGCCGCCTCATGGACTGCGTCAAGCTGAACCCCGGAGACGATATCTCCAAGGGACAGAAGGTGGCCACCCTGGCGGACGACACCCAGCTCCGTCTCAAGCAGTACTACAGCTATGCCTACGAAGGTGTTTTTTCCGCGGGGCAGAGCGTGGACGTCTCCATCCCGGTGCTCATGAGCAGCGTGGTCGGCAAGGTGGAGGCCGTGAACATGGTCACCCGCATCACGCCGGAAGGCTCCAAGCTCTTTTCCGTAGACATCCTCATCGACAACGCCGGCGCCCTCACCGAGGGCATGGTGGCCACCGCGGTCATGAGCAGCGGCGGCGAGACGATCTATCCCTATGAGCCCGGAAAGCTCGAATACAAGCGCGTGGGCGATCTCTGCTCCACCGTCAGCGGCACGGTCATCTCCAGCAAGCTCATCGACTATCTCCAGGTCAGCCCGGATCAGGTGCTCGTGGAGATCGACGGCGACCAGAGCGAAAGCGAGCTCTTCAGCCTGCAGCAACGTCTGGAGGAGGCGGAGGAAGAACTGCGCACGGCGCAGGAAAATCTGGACAAATGCAAAGCCACGGCCGGGATCAGCGGCATGGTCATCGGCCTGAGCCTGCACGCCGGCGAGGAGATCCCCGCCAACACGCAGGCGCTGAGCATCTCGGACACCTCTGGCATCCTCATCAGCGCCACCGTGGACGAGCGCAACATCAGCTACGTGAGACCCGGCATGCCTGTGGATCTGGACCAGTGGGGCAAGCCCGCCTACGGCGAGGTGGAGAGCGTCAGCTATTCCTCGACCGTGGAGAACGGCGTGGCGAAGTATCCCATGACGATCTTCTGCGACAACAGCGCCGGCGACATCCAGGTCAACAGCTACATCGACTACAAGATCACCGCCAGCCAGAGCGAGAACTGCCTCGTCCTGCCCCTGCAGGCCGTGCGCACCGTCACGCTGGAGGACGGCAGCACCGCAACGGTGGTCTTCCGCGCCGGCGAACCGCCGGAAGAACCGCTGGTGCTGACCTATGAGGACGAGGAGATCCCCGAGGGCTTCTGGCCCGTGCAGGTGGAGATCGGCATCCAGGACAGCTACAACGTGGAGATCAAGTCCGGCCTGGAGGAGGGCGACGAAGTCTTCACGCAGATGATGACCACGGAGGCCTGGGGTTAGAGATGGCCAGGCTCATCGAAGTCCAAAACGTATATAAGATCTACGGCGAAGGGCAGGAGAACGAGGTGCGCGCGCTGGACGGCGTCAGCCTCTGCGTCGACCGCGGCGAATTCGTCGCCATCGTGGGGCAGTCCGGCTCCGGCAAGTCCACGCTCATGAACGTGCTCGGCTGTCTGGACGTTCCCAGCAGGGGACGCTTCCTCCTGGACGGCACGGACGTCGGCGAACTGACGGACCGCGAGCTCTCGCGCATCCGCAACCGGCGGATCGGCTTCATCTTCCAGCAGTACAACCTCATCCAGGGCCTCAGCGTGCTGGAGAACGTGGAGCTGCCGCTGATCTATCAGGGCATGGATCCCGTCGAGCGCCGGGAGATGGCCATGGAAGCGCTGAGCAAGGTCGGGCTGGCGGAACGCTTCAAACATAAGCCTACCCAGATGTCCGGCGGCCAGCAGCAGCGCGTGGCCATCGCGCGGGCCATCGCCACCCGGCCGCCCATCGTCATGGCGGACGAGCCCACCGGCGCGCTGGATTCCCGCACCGGCCTGGAGATCCTGCGCTTCCTGCAGCAGCTCAACAAAGAGGGGAGCACCGTCATCCTCATCACCCACGACAACGGCATCGCCGCCACCGCGCGGCGCGTCGTCCGCCTCAGCGACGGAAAGATCGTGGAGGACCGGGAACAGGAGGTGGACTGGCTGTGAACATCGTGCAGGCGATCAAGATGGCCTGGAAGTCCATTCTGGGCAAAAAAGGCCGCTCCGCCCTCACCATCCTGGGCATCTTCATCGGCATCGCCGCCGTCATGACCATCGTCTCCGTCATGGAGGGCGTGAAGATCGAATCCATGCGGCAGTTCGAGGCCATGGGCAGCAACCGGATCAACGTGAACATCTACGCCGGCGGCTGGGACGAAAAGGGCAATTACACCGGCAAGGACTATTTTCCGGAGCTCTACGATTTCTGCAACGGCATGAAGAAATACGTGCTGGGCGTCACGCCGAACGCCAACCTGGGCGCCTCGGTCAGCTACGGCACCAAGAATTCGGAGAACATGCAGTATGAGTACGACGACAACTGGAACCTGATCTCCGGCCCGCCGAACTGCGTCTACGGGAGCGATCAGTACAGCGTCTGCAACAATCTGAGCATCAGCAGGGGCCGGGACCTGGCCTGGCTGGATCTGGAGAATTACAACCAGGTCTGCGTCATGGGCGCCAAGGCGGTGCAGGTCTTCTTCGGCAACGCGGACCCGGTGGGAAAGATCCTGAAGGTCAACGGCAACAGCTTCACCGTGGTGGGCGTCTACGCGCCGCGTATGGACGTGAACGGCAACGGCGCGCAGATGGACAACATCATCGTCTTTCCGTACACGGCAAGGCGCGTGCTGGGCGGGCAGCCCATCCAGGAGTTCATCGTGAAGGCCCGGGACGGCGCTTCCATGGAGGAGGCCATCTCCCGGCTCTCCGGTTTCCTCAAGGGACTGGTGGACCAGCATACGGGCGGCTACAACGTCTATTCGGAGAGCAACTGGCAGAAGGAAAGCAATGAGTATCTGACCATGATCGGCCTGGTGCTGGGCGGCATCGCAGCCATCTCGCTGCTGGTGGGCGGCATCGGCATCATGAACATCATGCTGGTGACGGTCACGGAACGCACGCGGGAGATCGGCATCCGCAGGGCCATCGGCGCGCCGCGGGCGAGCATCGTCTCGCAGTTTCTCATAGAAGCCGCCATGCTCTGCGGCATCGGCGGCATCCTCGGCATCGCCGTGGGCACGCTGGGCAGCGTGGTGCTGAGCCGGCTGCTCGTGAAGATGACGGTCTATCCGCCGGTCTGGGTCGTGCTGGGCGCCTTCGGCTTCTCCGTGGCGCTGGGCATCATCTTCGGAAGCTATCCGGCCATCAAGGCTTCCCGGCTGCAGCCGGTGGAAGCCCTGCGGGCGGAGTAGCGCGGCAGGCGGATCCCGCCGCGCCGCGGCCGGCCCCCGGCGTGAACGGGACGCCGCGGCAGCGCCGCAAAATAGATCGATACGGCTGCGGCCGGCCCCCGGCGTGAACGGGACGCCGCGGCAGCGCCGTCCGAAACGCAGGACATAGAAGGATTTTAAAAGGATCAGTGCTATGAAGAGATCACAATCGACAGGAATCAGAAGAAAGGCTTTGTGCCTGCTGCTCGCGCTGCTGCTCTGCCTGGGCGCCGCGCCCGGCGGGTTTTCCGCCGCGGCGCCCGCGGCTGTTTACGGCGCGGCATCCGGCGGCTTTTCGGACATTTCGGACCAGAACACCGCAGTGGCCGTAGAAGTCCTGCGGATCATGGGCGTGCTGGATGGCTATCCGGACGGCAGCTTTCATCCCGCGGAGGGCCTGACCCGCGCGCAGTTCTGCAAGATGGCGGTCTGCGCCCTGAACACGGAAGACGAGGCCGGGCGCTACTCCACCGTCACGGTCTTCCCGGACGTGAAGGCTTCCCACTGGGCCGCGCCGTACATCAATACGGCCGCCAAGGGCAAGGGCATCATCGCCGGCTTCGCGGACGGCTATTTCTATCCGGAGCAGCAGATCACGGCGGGCCAGGCGGTCACCATCCTACTGCGCATGCTGGGGTACAAAGATGAGAAGGTGGGCGGCGTCTGGCCGGACAGCTACATGGCGCTCGGCAGCAGCATCGGTCTGCTGGAGGGCGTGAGCGCGGGCGGACGCGGCGCGATCAGCCGCGCTGAGGCGGCCCGGCTCTTCTTCAATCTGCTCTCCGCGGAGGGACCGGAGAAGAACACCCTCTATTCGCTGGGTGAGTCCTGCAGCCTGGAGTCTGTGGACGGCGGCGCGGGCAGCGTGAAGCTCAGCGACGGCAAGGAATACAAGGTGGTCCATCCCTTCTCTGAGACGAGCTTGCGCGGCGCGGAAGGCCAGCCGGTCTTCGCCGCGGGCGGCAAGCTCCTGACCTTCCTGCCGGATTCCGTCTCCGGAAGCGGCGTGGCGGGCGCGGCGGTCATCATCGCGTCCAACGGCTCCAACACCGGCCTTGCCGCGCTGGCTGGCCGCAGCGATTACAAACTGTACAAGAACGGGCTCCCCGCGACGCTTTCCGACCTGAAGGCGCACGACGTTGCGGTCTACAACTCCGCGACCAACGCCATCGAGGTCTGCGACACCAGGGTGAGCGTCTATTATGAAGGCAGCGAGCCGAACGCGGCGAACGCCACGAAGCTCTTCGCGCTCGGCGGCACGGAGTTCAAGGTCCTGGCCAGCGCCAGAAGCGGTCTCTCCAAGTTCCGCAGCGGGCAGCAGATGACGCTGCTCCTGACGGCGGACGGCGCGGTCGCGGGCGTGGAGGAGAGCCGTTCGCTTTCCGGCAACGCGCTGGCTGCGGTCAGCAACGGGCAGGCCAAGCTGCTCTGCGGCAGCCGCTTTATCCCGCTCGCCTTCAGCGGCGACCTGAGCGCATACGAGGGACAGGTGCTGCGCATCTCCTCCTCCAGGCGCGGCGCGCTGGACCTGAGCCGGATCAGCGGCGGCGCCGGCGGGGCGCTGGATCTGAAGGCCGGAAAGCTCGGCGAGAACGCGCTGGCGGCAAACGCGCTCTTTGTGGATCTGGGCGCGGAGACGGCCCGCGCGGACCTCGCGGACACGATCTCGGCCTCCGAGATCAGCTACAGCCGCCGCAACTGGGCCGGCCAGGTGGATCTGGTGGTCCTGCGCAACGGCGGCGAAGGCCTGATCTACTTTGGGAAGGCCGATGTGCGCGTAGAGAAGATCGAAGAGAAGGATTATGTGGTCGTGGACTGCGGCGGCAAGCGCAGCATCGGCCCCTTCCGCTCCTATGGCGGCGTCCGCACGGATCAGTTCGTGGCCGCCGCGCTGAACAAGGACGGCACGGCCTTTACCTATGTGACGGCCATGGACAAGATCGCGGCGGTCCCCATGAGTGCCTGGATCGGCGACACCGCCGTCACGGCCGGCGGCAAGACCTACGCGGTCTCCGCGCAGCTCCTCTGCTACAACAGCGCGAGCCAGCGCTGGATCACGCTGGAGCAGGCCAGAGATTACAGCGGCAGCTGCAATCTCTACCTCTACAACGACATCGTGCGGCTGATCGAGGTGGAATAGCGCGGCAAGGCGAGCGGACAGGCTGCCGCCCGGATCCGCGCCATAGATCCTGCCGGAAACGGCGCCGCGCGCAGACGCAGACGCAGACGCGAGCGAGAGCGAAACGCAGACCAGAGGTTACAGGAGCCCTTCCCCATTGCGGGGAAGGGCTCTTTTTCTGTGCGCGCGGAGCTGCACGGCGGTGCGTGTCCCCCTGGCGTGCGGAAAGGGGGAAAGGGGGACCCGCAGGCGCCTGCCTGCGAGAGCGGGTGGGTCGGTGCGTGTCCCCCAGCAGACGGAAAAGGGGCAAAGGGGGACACGCGGGCGCCTGCCTGCGAGAGCGGGTGGGTCGGTGCGTGTCCCCCGGAGTGCGGAAAAGGGGCAAAGGGGGACACGCGGGTGCCTGGCTGCGAGGGGCGGCGGGTCGATGCGTGTCCCCCAGTGGGCGGAAAAGGGGCAAAGGGGGAGAAAAAAGGAATTATATGGAAATGGCGGTTGACGCGCAGCGCCGGAAAGCGATAAAATAGGGAATAAATGGAAATATATGGAAAGCGCGGAGGGCGCTTTGCAGGCGCTCTCCAAATTAAAGGGGGGAAAGAGAATGAAGACGAGCCGGATCGGAGACAGACAGCCGGAACGAAAGAGGCAGACGCTACTTTTTGCCTGTCTGCTTCTGTGTTTCGCAGGACTTTTGTTCGCCTTCGGGAGCGGCGTGTCGGCGGAACCACTGCGCTTCAGCGATGTAAATGCTGCGCACTGGGCGAACGACGCGATCACAGAGATGGCGGAAGCAGGCATCCTGAACGGCTATCCGGACGGGAGCTTCCGCCCGGCGCGCAGCGTCAGTTATGCG
>JAEELK010000183.1 GCA_016282655.1 Bacillota bacterium
CCAACGTGCTGGCCATCTACCAGACCTTCCTGACGGAGAGCAAGGCGAACCATCACTACCTGGAAGCGCACCTGGTCCCCGTGCAGGAAGAACACCGCGGGATCTACCAGGCCATCGCGGACGGACGCGCGGACGAGGCCCGCGCCCTCATGTACAAGCATCTGGAGGGCGCCACCCACCGCGCCTTCGACGACAAATAAACGCGTCCGCCCGGCCCGGCCGAGCGCAGAAAAAAGGCGGCATGACCGAGGTCATGCCGCCTTTTCATTTCTTCTGTTTATTTCCGGATCTTGATCAGAAGCAGCCTTCCGTCCGCGACGGATACGGTCGCCGTCCCCCCGGGCAGGACCTCGTTGCTCACGCCGTACTGGTATTCGCAGCGGATCTCTCCCCCGTCCAGCGGATACTTCGCGCCGGTGACGCGGATGCCCTTCGCGCGTCCGCTGATATTCAGCAGGGAGAAAAACGCGTATCGATCCGGGATGCTGACCGCTTTGCCGGAAACGATCTCCATCTCGGAAAGATCGTCCAGGATGACGCCCTTCTTGCCGAGCTGATCCAGGTAGAGCAGGATCGAGACGTTCCCGAGCGTGTGGTCGAGCCTTCCGCCGATGACCCCGATCAACAGGAATTCCTCATAGCCTCGTTTGAGCGCTTCTTTCACCGCGAAGACCGTGTCCGTGTCGTCCTTCTCACAGGGCAGCACGATGGTCTCCACGTCCAGGCGCGGGTCCTCGTGGGAGTCGAAATCCCCCACGATGAGCCCCGGCTCCACCCGCAGCTCCTCCATGTGCCGAAGCCCGCAGTCGCAGAAAACGACAAAGTCGTCCTCCCGGAGCCTGCCGCGGACGTATCCGTAGTCCTGGATCTCCGCTCCGCCGACGATCACGCAGCGGGCCATCACAGGATGTCCACCATCTCGTTGTTCAGCGCTTTGTTCATGCTTCTGACCGCGCAGAATTTGCCGCACATGGAGCAGGTGTCCTCGTGCTCGGGCTTTCTCTCCTCCCGGACGCGCTTCGCGGTCTCGGGATCCAGCGCGCATTCCCACTGCGCCTCCCAGTCGAGCTTTCTTCTCGCTTCGGCCATGCGGTCGTCGATGTCCCTCGCGTGCGGGACCTTCTTGGCGATGTCCGCGGCATGGGCCGCGATCTTGGACGCGATGATGCCCTGCTTCACGTCGTCCACGTTCGGGAGCGCCAGATGCTCCGCGGGGGTCACGTAGCAGAGGAAGGCCGCGCCCGCGGAGGCCGCGATGGCGCCGCCGATGGCGGAGGTAATGTGGTCGTAGCCGGGCGCGATGTCGGTCACGATGGGCCCGAGCACGTAGAACGGCGCTCCCATGCAGATGGTCTGCTGCATCTTCATGTTGGCCTCGATCTGGTCCATCGGCATATGGCCAGGGCCCTCCACCATGACCTGCACGTCCTTTTCCCAGGCGCGTTTGGTCAGCTCGCCGAGGCGGACCAGCTCCTCGATCTGGCAGACGTCGCTGCCGTCCGCAAGACAGCCGGGGCGGCAGGCGTCGCCGAGCGAGATCGTCACGTCGTACTCGCGGCAGATCTCCAGGATCTCGTCGAAGTATTCATAGAAGGGATTCTCCTCCCCCGTCATGCACATCCAGGCAAAGACCAGGGAGCCGCCGCGGGAGACGATGTTCATCTTTCTTTTGTGCCTGCGGATCTGCTCGATGGTCTTCCGGGTGATGCCGCAGTGCAGCGTCACAAAGTCGACGCCGTCCTCCGCGTGCAGCCTGACCACGTCGATGAAATCCTTCGCGCTGAGGGTCGCGAGATCCCGCTGATAGTGGATCACGCTGTCATAGACGGGAACGGTGCCGATCATGGCCGGGCATTCGCTCGTGAGCTTCCTGCGGAAGGGCTGCGTGTTCCCGTGGCTGGAGAGGTCCATGATGGCCTCCGCGCCCATCCCCACGGCCGCCATCACCTTCTGCATCTCGACGTCGTAGTCCTTGCAGTCTCTGGATACGCCGAGGTTCACGTTGATCTTGGTGCGGAGCATGGAGCCGACCCCGTTGGGATCGATGCAGGTATGCAGCTTGTTCGCGCAGATCGCGACCTGTCCTCTCGCGACCAGGTCCCGGATCTCCTCCTCGCTCCTGTATTCCTTCGCGGCGACCGCTTTCATCTCGGGCGTGATGATGCCCCGTCTCGCGGCGTCCATCTGTGTCGTGTAATTTCTCATCGTTCTTTTCCTTTCCGGCATATCCTAATTCGCAAAGCGGCCGCTCAAATCAAACGCGTGATCCATCGGGCCCCTGCCCTGCCCCAGGTCCAGCATCTCGGCCAGGGCCGCGGAGATATAATCCTTCGCCTTCCGCACGGCGTCTTTCAGCTCATAGCCCTTCGCGAGGTTGGCCGCGATGGCGGAGGAAAGCGTGCAGCCCGTGCCGTGGGTGTTGGGGTTGTCGATCCGTTTCCCTTCGAACCACTGCGTCTCCCCGTCCGCGTAGAGAAGGTCGACCGCGTCGTTCACGCTGTGCCCGCCCTTCAGCAGGACCGCGCAGCCCTGCGCGTCGCCGATGCGCTTTGCGGCGGAAAGCATGTCCTCTTTGCTCGCGATGCTCTGCCCGGAAAGCACCTCCGCTTCCGGGATGTTCGGCGTCGCGAGGAGCGCGAGGGGCAGCAGCTCCTCTTCCAGGGTCTGCACCGCGTCCGTCTTCATCAGAGAAGAGCCGCTCGTCGAGACCATCACGGGATCGACCACCACGTTCTTCGCCTTGTGGAAGCGGAGCCTGTCCGCGATCACGCGGATCAGTTCCGAGGAAGCCACCATGCCGATCTTGACCGCGTCGGGATAGATATCTTCGAAGACCGCGTCCAGCTGCTCGCGCAGGAACTCCGGTGTCGACTCCTGGATCGCCCGCACGCCGGTCGTGTTCTGCGCCGTCAGCGCCGTGATCACGCTCATGGCGTAAACGCCGTTCATCGTCATCGTCTTCAGATCTGCCTGGATCCCGGCGCCTCCACTGCAGTCGCTCCCTGCAATGGTCAATGCTGTTTTCTTCTTCATCCAAACGCTCCTTTCGTTTTCCAGCATCGTTTTCTATCGCGGCAGAAGGTGGTGCCCCCGGTCTGCCGCCGGAAACCTGCGCTCAGAGAGCGCGGGCAAAGTTCCAGAATGCTTCTGTCCGGACGTAGTCCTCCAGGAAGCAGTCCGCAAGGGAACGCAGTTCCGCCTGCCTCCACTCGTGGGGGTCAGATACGGCAACGGTCAGAAAACCGCCGGACTTTGCCGTTTTCACCGCGTGACAGGCGTCCTCAAAGACGAGCGTGTCCGCCTTCGACGTTCCGAGATGCTCCATCGCCCTCTGGAAGATCACGGGCTCGTCCTTGCCGTGCCCCAGCTCGGTGCAGGTGAAGATCCCGGAGAAGAAGCGCTCCATCCCGCAGCGCCGCAGCGCCGCCTCCACCAGATAGCGGTCCGTCGCGGTGGCGATGCAGGTCCCCACCTCCCTGCGGCGCAGCTCCTCCAGAAAGGAGATCACGCCGGGCTTGGGTTCGACCTGATGAAAATAGCAGTCTTCCACGGTGCGATCGATGCCGTCCATGATCTCCTCCACAGAGAGCGGGAGATCGTACCTCTCGCGGACGTACTCCGCGGACTGCTGAAGGCTCATCGGCCGCAGGATCTTCTGCAGACCGGCTTCCGCCTCCCGCCCCACGGAGCGCAGGAAGCGCTCGCCCGCGGTCTCCCAGACGAACATGGAATCGAAGAGCGTTCCGTCAAAATCGAAGATGGCGCCTTTTATCATTCCGCGATCACAGCCTTTACGCGTTCTTTCAGCAGCGCGGTCGCTTTTTCGATCTCCGCCGCGCCGAAGATGGCGGATACGACCGCCACGCCGGAGATGCGGCTCCCCCGCAGCTCGCCGACGTTGTCATAGCTGATGCCGCCGATGGCGACGGCGGGGATGGA
>JAEELK010000184.1 GCA_016282655.1 Bacillota bacterium
CAGAGCGGGGCCCTTCCGCGGCTCTGCGGAAGCGTCCGCGCCGCAGAGCCGGCAGCGGATGCTGCCGACGCCACCCGGCAACGCGAAGGCGTCGTCCGCGCGGAAGGGCCGCCGGAACGCCGCCAGCTCCCGCGCTTCCGCTTCCGTCTCCCCCTCCGCGCCGGGCGCCAGCAGAAGCGCTCTGTCGCGGCGGATCTGTAAGCGGTAGCCCTGCGGGAACTCGGCCGTCCTTCCGTCCTTCCCCTCCCGCAGGAGGCGTCCGCAGTGCGTCAGATGGATCTGTTCCACGTCCTGCGCCAGGCCCAGGCGGGACAGCCCGTCCAGCAGGACACGCCCCTGCAGCGCCGGCGGAAGGGCCTGCAGATCCGCCAGCGAAAAGGAGATCTGCCCTTCCGCCGCCTCCGACGGCACCTCGGAGACCGCCTCCCGGAAATAGCTGCGGTCCGCCTCCGCCAGCTCCGCGAGCCGGCAGAGCGCGTCCGTGACGTTCGGATTGAAGCGTTCCCGCAGCAGCGGCATCAGTTCCAGGCGGACGCGGTTCCGAAGATAGCGCGGATCCGCGTTGCTGCTGTCCTGCGCCGGCGCGAGACCCATGCGCGCGCAGTACGCGGCGATCTCCGCGCGGCTGACCCGCAGCAGCGGCCGGCAGACCGCGTCCTCCCGCAGCGCGGCCATGGCCGCGAGCCCGTCGGGGCCGGTCCCCCGGAGGATGCGCAGCAGGACGCTCTCGGCCAGGTCGTCCTTGTTGTGCGCCGTGACGACGCAGGCCGGCCCCGACGCCTCCGCTGCGCGCCGGGCTTCCGCCAGCGCTTCGTAGCGCAGCCTTCTGCCCGTCTCTTCCACGCCGCAGCCCGCCGCCGCAGCCAGAGCCGGCACGTCGAAGCTGCGGACCGTGAACGGCACGCCCAGCGAAGCGCAGAAGGCCTCTGCCGCGCGCCGGTCCCTCGCTCCTTCCTCTCCGCGGATCCCGTGTTCCACGTGCAGCGCGGAGAGGCTGCAGCCGAAGGCCGGCAGGATGCTGTGCAGGACATGGAGCAGGCAGCTGGAGTCCACGCCGCCGGAAAAGGCCACGATAAAACGCGTGCCTTCCCGCAGAAGGCCGCAGCGCTTCAGTTCCTCCCGGACTCTTTCCTGCAGCTGGTCCAAAGCATGCCTCCGTGTTTTTTCTTTGATTGTATCAAATTTTATAGGAAAATCAACCCGTTTTGGAGTTTTTAATAATTATTCCTGTTTTTCTGCGCCGGCACCGCGAACTGCCGGCCGCAGCCTGCCAAAAACCCGGCCGCGCGCCTCCGGCGCGCCGACGCTACGCGATCCCAAAGAAGCGCTTCGCGTTCTCCAGGGTCGCCGCGGCGGCCTCTTCATACGGGATCTCACGGATCTCCGCCAGACGCCGCACGGTGTGCTCCACATACGGCGGCCGGTTCTGCCTGCCGCGGAAGGGCTCCGGCGTGAGATAGGGGCTGTCCGTTTCCGCCAGCAGGCGGGAGAGCGGCACCGCGCCGGCGGTCTCCACGGCGCGCCGGTTGTTCTTGAAGGTCAGGGGGCCGCCCACGGAAAGGCTCGCGCCCAGCGCCACGTACTGCAGCGCCATCTCGCGGCTGCCGGAATAGCAGTGCAGCAGCACGCGCGCGTCCGGGCCGCCGTCCGGATGCTGCGGGAAGCGCTCCGTGCGCGCGGGCAGAAAGACGCCTTCCTCCTGCAGGATCTCCATCGTCAGCCCGTCCGCCTCCCGCGTGTGGATGACGATGGGCATCTCCAGCTCCAGCGCGAGCCGCAGCTGCCGCCGGAACCAGTATTCCTGCGTTTCCCGCGGCGAGAGGTCGTAGTGGAAATCCAGGCCGATCTCCCCGATCGCCCGCACCTTCGGAGCGGCCGCGAGCGTCCGGAATTCCTCGAGCATCGCTTCATCCATGTCCTTGCTGTCGTGCGGGTGCATGCCCACCGCCGCGTAGCACCAGGGCCAGCGGGCGGCGTGCTCCGCCGCGAGGCGGGAGCTCGGCAGGTCGAAGCCGACGTCCATCACGTATGAGAGGGGCGAAGCCTCGATCTCCCGGATGAGCTCGTCTCTGTTCTCATCGTAGGCTTCGGAATCGATGTGCGCATGGGAATCAAAAAGCATGGCTTCGCTCTCCTTTGATCAAAAGACCGGGCAGCCGAAAGGATGCCCGGTCCGAGTGCTTCTTCGTCTTCCGCGCCGCAGCGGACGCGCGCGGCGTGTCGGAGGATCAATACTTGCCCAGCGAGGAGGCGTTCGTCTCGTCCGGATGTTCGCCGAAGCTGGTGTCTTTTCCGGGCAGGATGGCGTTCAGCACGATGCCGACGATGGAAGCGACCGCGAGGCCGGAGAGGCTGATCTTCATCTGGCCGATGAAGAAGCTGATGGCGCCGACGGCGTTGTTGCCGGCCGTGGTGATGTCCGCGCCCAGCAGGCCGGAGAAGTTGATGCCGAGCGCCAGGCCGATGATCAGGGCCGCCACGATGATGTTTCTGGACTCCTGGAAGTTGGTCTTGTTCTCGATCATGTTGCGGATGCCGATGGCGGAGATCATGCCGTAGAGGATGATGGAAACGCCGCCGATGGTGGCCGCCGGCATGGCGGTGATCAGCGCGGCGAATTTGGGGCAGAAGGAAAGGAGGATGGCGTAGCAGGCCGCGAGCTTGATGACGAAGGGATCGTAGACCTTGGTCAGGGCCAGGACGCCGGTGTTCTCGCCGTAGGTGGTGTTGGCCGGGGCGCCGAAGAGGGCCGCGATGGCGGTGCCGACGCCGTCGCCGATCAGGGTGCGGTGCAGGCCGGGATCTTCGATGAAGTTGCGCTCCACGGTGCCGCCGATGGCGGAGATATCTCCGATGTGTTCCATCATGGTCGCGAAGGCGATGGGCACGATGGTGATGATGGAGGTGATGAGAAGACCGCTGTCCAGGTTGCCGTTCGTGAAGATGGACAGGCCGGTGTTCTGCCAGTGCACGGGGAGGCCGATCCAGGCCGCGCTCGAGACGCCGGAGAAATCCACGTTTCCGGTGAGCGCCGCCACCGCGTAGGAGACGATGACGCCGAGCAGGATGGGGATGATCTTGATCATGCCCCTGCCCCAGATGTTGCAGACGATGACCACCACGATGGCGACCAGCGCGATGGGCCAGTTGGAGGAGCAGTTGTTCAGGGCAGAGGGCGCCAGGTTCAGGCCGATGGCGATGATGATGGGGCCGGTGACCACCGGCGGGAAGTAGGTCATGACCTTCTTGGAGCCGAAGATCTTGCAGATGAGCGAAAGGATCAGGTAGATGAGGCCCGCGCAGGCGATGCCGATGCAGGCGTAGTTCAGGGCGACCTGCGCCGTGCAGCCGGCCTCCATGCCGATCGCTTTCACGGTGAAATAGCCGGGCAGGAAGGCGAAGGAGGAGCCCAGGAAGACCGGGACCTTGTTCTTCGTCATGAAGTGACAGAAAAGCGTGGCCAGGCCCGCGAAGAGCAGCGTGGCGGAGACGGAAAGGCCTGTCAGGATGGGGACCAGCACCGTCGCGCCGAACATGGCGAAGAGATGCTGCAGGCCCAGGGTCGCCACCTGACCCTTGCCGAGTTCTTTTCTGGCGTCATAAATGGCGCGCTGTGCTTGAATTTTTGCCATTGCTTCCTCCTTTTTCTCCTTCCTCCGCGCTGCAAGAAAAAATCTTGTCGGCGCGCGACAAGACCAGATCCACCCACGTTTCGTGGCACTTATGAACCATCCTGCCGGTCTCTCTGTACCGTGTGAAGATGTGTTTTCTCTCGTATAAAAAGTACTACAAAAGGCCGCCCCCTGTCAAGGGGACGGCCCGCAATGGCATTGTATTCATTCGGCCGCTCAGGAGAGCTCCCAGCTGGCGAGATAGCGCTGCTGCTCCTCTGTGAGCGCGTCGATCTCCACGCCCCAGGCGGCGAGGCGCCAGCGCGCGATGCGCGCGTCGATCTCCGCGGAGACGTCGATGACCTCCCGCGGGAGCGCGCCGCGGTGCTCCATCAGATAGAGCGCGGACTGGATCTGCACGGCGAAGCTGAGGTCCATGATCTCGGCGGGATGGCCGTCGCCGCCGGCGATGTTGGCCAGCCGGCCTTCCGCGATGACGCAGACCCAATGGTCTTCGCCCAGACGATAGCCGTCGATGTTGCGGCGCAGCTCCTTCTTTTCGAGCGCGGCCGCCGTGAGGCCCGGCATGTCCACCTCCACGTTGAAGTGGCCCGCGTTCGCGAGGATGGCGCCGTTCTTCATGCGCTTCATCTGCGGCACGGTGATGACCTGCTTGCAGCCGGTGGCCGTCACGAAGAAATCTCCCAGCGGCGCGGCCTCGTCCATCTTCATCACCAGATAGCCGTCCATGTAGGCTTCCATGGCGGCCACGGGATCGACCTCCGTCACGATGACGCGGGCGCCCATGGCCTTGGCGCGCATGGCGATGCCTTTGCCGCACCAGCCGTAACCGGCCACCACCACCTGCTTGCCGGCGATGATGAGATTTGTATTGTGCATGAGGCTGTCCAGGATGGACTGCCCGGTGCCGTAGCGGTTGTCGAAGAGATGCTTGCAGCGGGCGTCGTTCACCGCCAGCATGGGGAAGCGCAGGACGCCTTCCCGCGCCATGGCCTTCAGGCGGATGATGCCCGTGGTGGTCTCCTCGCAGCCGCCCCAGAGCTCTTCCGCGAGATCCGGCCTGCGGCTGTGGAGCAGATGGACCAGATCGCCGCCGTCGTCGATGACGATGTTGGGGCGCTGCTCCAGCGCGAGCTCCAGATGGGCGTCGTATTCTTCCGGGCTCGCCCCGTGGATGGCGTAGACGCGCATGCCCGCGGCCGCGAGGGCCGCGGCGATGTCGTCCTGCGTGGAGAGCACGTTGCTCCCGGTGACGGAGACCAGCGCGCCGCCCGCGGCGAGCACCTCGCTGAGATAGGCGGTCTTGGCCTCCAGATGGATGGACATGGTGATCTTGACGCCTTCGAAGGGCCTGCCGCGCCGGAATTCATCCTCCAGCCCCCGCAGGATGGGCATATGCGCCCGCACCCACTCGATCTTCCGTCGGCCCTCCGGGGCCAGAGACAAGTCTTTTATGACGTAGTCCTGCATCGCTCTCTCCTGCTTATTGCGCGGCAGCAGGCGCTTCGGCCCCGGCGCCCGCTTCCGTCAAGGTGACTTCCAGATGGGTCGGGGAGACGCCGATCTCGATCAGATCCGCGCGGCAGTCGATGCGCAGCGGGACCTGGTAAACGCCGGCCTCCAGGCCGTTCAGGTCCAGCGCGAGCCGGACGTCGTCCTGCGTAAGGGCGCTGATGACGCTGCTGCTCCCCTTGGCGGTGACCAGCAGCTCCGCGTCCGCGATCTCCGCGCGCAGCGTCTCCGCGAGGTCCTCCGTCTCGACGTCCTTCGTCTGGAAGGAGAAGCGCAGCTCCTGCACGCTCTGGACGCTGATGCTCACCGAAGGCACCGTGGCGTTGTCCGCCAGCGCGATGCCCTCCGGCAGCTCAGGCTCCGTTTCCACCGCGGCTTCGGAGGCGATCCCGTCCAGATGCAGCGGCTTGCTCTTGATCTCGCTGATGCCGGCCAGAAGCTCCTGCGGTCCCTTCACGAGGATGCTGTCCGCGGAGGTCTTGACGACCAGCGTTTCGTTCTCGTCCAGTTCTCCTTCGATCTGGACCTGATAAGGCAGCGCCTTCACGCGCCAGAGCTCCGTATAGAACTCGACGCTGTCCGCGGAGAGCGTGACGCCTTCCACCGGCTCGCCCTCCCGGTCCAGCGGGGTCAGAGCCAGGGTCTGCGTGCTTCCAGAGGTGCTCAGGCTGGCCGCTTCCACGCTGACCTCGAGGGAGGCGACGGATTCCACGTAGGAACGCGGTCCGCTGACCGTGACCTCCCGCGGCGTGGTGACGATCTCGCCGAGCTCGTAGCCGCTCGGCAGGCTGCCCTGCAGATCGACCTCGATGCTCCTGGCGGATCCCACCAGCTCTTCTATGGTGACGGTGACGCGGCTGGAGCGGACCTCCTGCAGCGTGAGGCCGCTGGGGATCTCCACGTCCACCGGGATGCTGTTCTCGCCGAGCCCGTAGCCGAAGAGGTTCGCTTCGGCGATCACGCTGCCCTTTTTCAGCGCGGCAAGATCCGAGCGGCTCCCCTCCACCACGACGTCCACCGCGAACTCCGTCTCTCCGGAAAGCGTAAGGCCGCGGCTTGTGAGGGTGTCCATGTTGAGCAGCTGGACCGGCACCGCGCGCACGACGTCCGTGACGGTGGGATTCACCTGCCCGACCACGTAGGCCCAGAGGATGATGGCGATGGCAAAGGCGCTGATGATGTTGAAGACCTTGCTGCGGGCCTCCTTCGGCGCGGCGCTCCCGCGCGGCCGGCGATCACTCATCCGAACCGCCTCCCTTCTGCCCCCGGCGGAAGAGACGGCTGTTGAGGATGCGGCTGTCGAGCCCCTGTTTTTCGCTCGTCTGCGTGCGGCTCAGATAGGCGTTGAGGAGCAGCTTCTCCACCGAGCGGCCGTCCAGGAAGCGGGTCAGCGTGCCGCCCTGCGCCACGGAGATGATGCCGGTCTCCTCGGAGACGATAATGACGATGGCGTCCGAGTTCTCGCTGATGCCGAGGCCCGCCCGGTGGCGGGTGCCGAGGTCTTTGGAGATGCTGCGGTTCTGGCTCAGCGGCAGCACGCAGCCGGCGGCCAGGATCTGATCGTCGCGCACGATGACCGCGCCGTCGTGCAGCGGCGTGCCTTCATAGAAGATGCTGCCGAGCAGCTGCTCCGAGAGCTTTGCGCCCAGCGCGGTCCCGGTCTCCGCGATGTCGTTCAGGGCGGTCTGCTGCTCGATGACGATCAGCGCGCCCACGTGGTTCGCGGAAAAATGCTCCACGGTGTTGACGATGGCGCTGCTCACGCGCTTGGACTC
>JAEELK010000185.1 GCA_016282655.1 Bacillota bacterium
GTGCGCGCCTTCTGCGAGCTGCTCGGCCTGGACCCGCTCTACATGGGCAACGAGGGCAAGCTCGTGGCCGTGGTCCCCGCCGAAGAAGCCGAAGAGGCCCTGCAGGCCGTGCGGGCCACCGCACTCGGACGCGAGGCCGCCCTCATCGGGCGCTTCACGAACGCGCAGAAGCAGGTGCAGATCGAGACCCCGCTCGGCGGCCTGCGCCGGCTGGACATGCTCTACGGAGAAGGCCTGCCAAGGATCTGCTGAGCGGCACAAAGCCTGCGCTTGGCTACAAAGCATTATAATAGAGCACCTGAGAAGACTCAGGTGCTCTTTCTTTTTGTTTGGTTTCTTTCGGTCTGCCCGCGCGGCATCAGTCCGCGCCCAGCAGCGCCGTAAGGTCGCTCAGGCAGCGCTCCGTCACTCTCTCCCGGATGCCCGGAGGGCCGCTGCGGGCCATGTAGTCGATGATCCGGACGCAGCCGAGGATCCGCGCCTGCGTCTCCACGCCGCGCCTTGCCGCTTCGTCGGCCTCCGGCAGATACAGCGCCAGCGTCCGTTCCCAGAGCTGCCGCGCCGTCTCCACGTCGATCCCCAGGAACGCGGCGCTCGCCGGGTCGATGGAGGGGAATTCCCGATAGGAGTTATAAAGCGACGCAAGCTCAAAGACCGGATCTCCGGTGCAGAGCGTGTCCATGTCGATCAGCATCAGCTCGCCGCCGCAGATCATCTGGTTCTTCAGATGGTAATCCGCGTGCAGGAGCGTATGGCGGTCCGGGACCGCGTCGATCCGCTGCCGCAGCGCTTCCCAAAGCGCCGGGGGCAGCTGCTCTTTGAGGGCTTCCGCCCAGGCGAGGGTCTGCTCCTTCATGTCCGGCAGCAGGCCCGGCTCCACCTCCACGGCGTGGATCTGTTTCAGGAGCTGAACGGACCGCTCCGCGAACTGTTCCAGGTGCTCCGGAGAGTTCCGGATGAAGTCCGCGGCGGAGGAGGCGTTCAGGAGCTCGAAGACCGCGCCGTAGCGTTCATCCACGCGGACCACGTCGTAGGCGATCGCCGTGGGCAGGCCCTGCACGAAGGCCCAGCGGGCCAGTTCCCGCTCCCGCCGGATGGAATCCATGGGCGTGCCCTCGTTGTAGACCTTGACGATGGCGTCCGGCGCGATGCGATAGACGACGCCGTGCGCGCCCTGCCCGATCTGCGGACAACCTTCGATGCTGACGCGCCGCAGCGCTTTCTCCGCGTCCAGGAACTCCGTAAATCCGGTCATCTCAAGGATCTCGTAGACCTGCGGCTGCACCTGGATGAGGCGAAGCGCCTGATTCTTTTTCTTCAGCCGGAGCAGGATGCGCAGCCCCGCGCTGGAGATGTAGTTCAGCGCTTCCGCGTCCAGCACGAGCTCCTCCGGCGCGTTTTCTTCCAGAAAGCGCCGGACGTCCTCTTCAAAGGCGGAGGCGTTGCCGCTGTCGATCCGGCTCCCCAGTCGATACGTGATCAAGGCTTAGTCTTCCGGCTTCTCCAGCTCTTCCGCGAGCTCCGCCGCGGTGTCCTCGACGGCCGCGCCGGCTTCTTCACCGGCGTTCTCGGCGGCGTCCTGGGCCGCTTCCACGACGTCGTCCGCCTTCACGGCCTCGATCTGGGCCTTCAGGTTCTCGATCTTCTCGCGCGCGGCGGCCAGCTTCGCGGAGGCGTCCGGGAACTTCTCCGCCAGCAGTTCGGGATAGTCCTCCACCAGCTTCTGGCCGACTTCTTTATACAGGTCTCTGATGTCTCCCTTCGCGGACTCGATCTGCAGCTTCAGCTTGCCGATCTCGCCGGCGTCCTTCGCCTTGTCCAGAGCGATCGCGGATTTTTCTTTCAGCTTGTCCAAAAATGCCATGTCTGAGCTCCTTTCTCTTCGCCGCCGCGGCGGCTGATCTTGCTTCGTTTTATCCTGTCCGCCTGCGGCGGATCGGTCTCTCGGGGATCGCCGTGGCTCCGCGCCCGGCGCTTTTATTATAGCACTTTTTTACGGTCTGAAATAGCCCAATTCGGCGCACCAGCCGTCCACCTCGTAGCGGGGCACCAGCATGTTGCCGTAGCCGACGACGGGCAGGAGCCCAGGCTTGACGCTGCCGTGATAGTCCGAGCCGCCGCTCTTTTTCAGACCGTTGCGCTCGGCGTAGGCCAGGATCAGTTTCACGTCCTCGCCCTGGTTGGAGGAATGCCAGACCTCCACGCCGTCGATGCCCGCCTTCAGCGCGCTGCCGGTGAAGTAGGCGTGCTCCAGAGGCGGCAGGCGGTAGGCCAGCGGATGGGCCAGGAAAGCCTTGCCGCCGCAGGCGTGGATGATGTCCACCGCCTCCTGCAGGCTCGGCATGCCGGCCGTCTCGTCCACGAAGCAGGGGCTCTCCGGGTTGCAGTAGTGCTGCCGGTAGAATTCGCTGTTGTTCTCCAGCTCCGGGAAGCGCTCCCGGTTCTCCGGAAAGCTTGCAAGCGACGTGTACATCGCCACGAAGGCCTCGGCGCGATGCCCGTCTTTGACTTCGATGCCGGGCGCGTACTTCAGCCCGACGCGGTCGCACATCTCTTTCATGCGCCGCAGCGCACCGCGCTGTTTTTCCAGCGGATCGACGCCGCCGTAGCGCTCGTCCAGCCAGGCCTTCATTTTATCGACGTCGATGCCGTAGCCCAGCATGTCGTGCATGGCGTGCTTCTGCACGTAGCTCAGCTCCACGCCGCTGACGAAGCGCGGGAGGCGCTCCTTTTCCGCGTTGGGAAGCGCTTTCAGATCGAAGTAGAAATCTACGTTGTCGTGGTCCGTTACCGAGACCAGGGTGGCGTTCTGTGCCGCCAGCGCGCGCAGCAGAGCCGGCGCGTCGTCCACGCCGTCGCTGTGGCAGGTATGAAGATGCAGATCGACCATCGTCACTGCTCCTTTTTTGCATAGATCTTGAAATGACTGATGCCGCGCCCCGCAACTCGATCAGGCGCGGTTCCGGTACCAGATGCCGCAGGCGCCCTCGGCGGAGACCATGCAGGGGCCCTGCGGGCGCAGGGGATCGCAGGCCTTGCCGAAGAGGGGGCAGTCCGCCGGCCGCAGACGGCCGCAGATGACGTCTGCGCAGCGGCAGCCCGGAGGGACTGCCGCGTCGCCGCGCAGCGCGCGGCTGCCGGCGTCCAGGCCGCTCCATTCCGGCTTCAGATAGAGGCCGGAGCCCGCCATGGGCCCGAGCCCGCGCCAGACGGCTTCGCCCGCTTCAAAGACTTCTTCCAAAACGGCGCGCGCGCGCGGATTGCCTTCTTCTTTCACCACGGAAGGATAGTAGTTGCGGACCTCAGCTTCTCCTTGCTCCGCCTGCCGCAGCAGGTCGTAAATGGCCGCGAGCAGATGCTCCGCCTCGAAGCCGCCGACCACGAAGGGCTTGCGGAAGCGCGCGGCGAGCGGCCGGTACGGCTCCGTGCCGATGACGGCGCTCACGTGGCCGGGGCAGAGGAAGCCATCGATCTCCGGCTGGGTCTCGCAGATGCGCTCCAGGGCAGGGATCACGGTCTTCAGGGCCGTCAGCAGGCGCAGGTTCCGCAGGCCGCGGGCTCTTGCTTCCTTTGCCGCCAGCGCGAAGGCCGGCGCCGTGGTCTCGAAGCCCACCGCCGCGATCACGTGCGTCGTCTCCGGCTCCGCCTCCGCCCGCGCCAGGACCTCCATGGGCGCGTACATGAGCTCCACCCGCGCGCCCTCGCCCTTCGCCTCCGAAAGGCTGATCCGGCTCCCGGGCACCTTCATCATGTCGCCGAAGGAATAGAGCTTCGTGTCCGGGCGCTCCGCCAGCGCCACGCAGGCGTCGATGTAGGCCGCGGGCGTCACGCAGACCGGGCAGCCCGGGCCGGAGAGCAGCTCGATGCGGGGCGAGATGAGAGAGCGGATGCCGTGCCGGAAGATGGCCGCGGTGTGCGTGCCGCAGACCTCCATGAAGGCTCTCGGCGGGCCGTCGTATTCCTTCAGTTCCCGCAGGACGCGCGCAAGATCCATCTCAGCCCTCCAGATTGCGTTCCAGCTCGTCGAAGATCTGCAGGATCTCCCGCGCCTCGTCCGCCTCCATGACCTGGATGGCGCAGCCGGCATGGACCAGCACGTACTGGCCCACGGAAGCCGTGACGAGGCCCAGGCTCACGTCGGCCAGATTGCCGCGGAAATCCACGCGGGCCCTGTCGCCGTCGATGGCTTTGATCTCACCGGGAAATGCTACGCACATGTTCTACTTCTTCCTTCTCTGCTGCAGGGCCAGAAAGACCTGACCGCTGCTGACGGCGCCGTCTCCGGGGCTAAGGACGCGGTTGCGGTAGACGGAGAAGCCGTCCTGCCGCAGCAGCTCCGCGCAGCGCTCCATGAGCAGGCGGTTCTGAAAGCAGCCGCCGCAGAGGACGACCTCGGACAGTCCGACGCGCTTCGCGGCCGCGAGGACCGCCTGCGCCAGCGCCTCATGAAAGCCGAGCGCCGCCCGTTTCCGCATATCCTCTGGCTCCGTGTGCTCCGCCGCCGCAAGGAGCTCCGAGAGGAGCCCGCGGGCGGAGAGCAGCAGGGTGCCGTCTGTTTCCTCTATCATATCAAAACGGAGCGGCAGTGGCACGCGTTTTTCGCGCAGCGCTTCCTCCGCCGCGTTCTGCAGCAGGGCGGCGCATTCGCCCTCGTAGCTGTTGCGCTGCGCCAGGCCGAGCACGGCGGCGACCGCGTCGAAGAGCCGCCCCGCGCTGCCGATGGGCACCGTGTTGATCTCCCGCTGCAGCGCCGCGTCCCAGATCTGTTCTTCTCCGTCCCGCGGAGCGCGCAGACCGTAGTGCCGCAGATAGCAGTAAGCCGTCTTGCGGGCGTCCTTCATGGAGGCGTCGCCGCCGAGCTGCGTCACAGATCCCAGATGTCCCAGGCGCCGGACCTCCGCGCCCTCGCAGCGGAGGAACTCTCCGCCCCAGACCGCGCCGTCCGTGCCGTAGCCCGTGCCGTCAAAGACCACCGCCAGCAGCGGCCCCTGCAGACCGTGCTCCGCCATCACGGAGGCCGCGTGCGCGTGATGGTGCTGGATCCCGATGAGCGGCAGCCCCTTCCGCTCCGCGTAGTCCCGCGCCATCCTGCTGCTGTGATAGCGGGGGTGCAGGTCGCAGAGCACCGCCTCCGGCTCGATGCGGAAGAGCGCCTCCATCTGCGCCAGATTCTCCCGATAGAAGCTCTGGGCCTGCAGATCGTCCAGATCGCCGAAATACTGACTCACGTAAGCGAAGGGGCCTTTGCTGAGGCAGAAGGCCGCCTTCAGGTCCGCGCCCATGCCGAGGAACTGCGCGTCCTCCTGCCCCTCTCCTGCCTTGCAGTAGAATGGCACAGGCACGTAGCCGCGGGCTCTGCGGATCATCTGCGGGCCGTCCGCGAGCATCTGCTGCACCGAATCGTCCATGGCGCGGCGGATGCCGCGGTCGTGATAAAAGACGCCCGCCAGCAGCGGCTCCTTTTCCAGAAGCGTCATCGCCGCGCTGTCCTCCCGCAGGATGGGCTGTCCGGAGCGGTTCGCGCTGGTGCAGATCAGCGGTCCGCAGGCGTCGAGCAGCAGCCACTGGGCCGCCATGGAAGGCAGAAAAGCGCCCACCTTCCGGCTGCTGCGGCAGACCTGCGGCGCGAAGGGCGTTCCGAGCGGATCCAGCAGCACGATGGGCCGCGCCGCGGACTCCAGAAGAGCCGCCTCCGCCTCGCTGCAGCGGCAGCGCTCCCGCAGCTGCGCTAGGTCCCGGAAAAGGACGGCAAAGGGCTTTTCCTCCCGCCCTTTCAGAAGGCGCAGGCGCGCCGCGGCTTCATCGTTTTGGGGATCACAGAGGAGATTGTAGCCGCCCAGCCCCTTGAACGCGATGATCTTCCCCGCCCGCAGCAGAGCGGCTGCCAGGGCCAGCGGCTCGAGGCACTGCTCCCGCTGCGCCGCCGTGAAGCTGCCGGAAAGCCCGAGGAGCGCTTCCGGCGCGGCGGCGCGGAGCGCGTCCAGCTCCTCTGCGGAGAGCGCGGCAGACAGGCGCCAGCGCAGCCTTGGGCCGCAGTCGAAGCAGGAGATGGTCTGCGCGTGGAAGCGCCGGTCCTCCCGCGCCGTATACTGTCCTTCGCAGAAGCCGCACATGGGGAAATCCACCATGGCGGTGTTGTCGCGGTCGTAGGGGATGCGGTCCACGATGCTGTAGCGCGGCCCGCAGGCGTAGCAGCTGATGAAGGGATGCAGATGGCGCGGGTCCCGCGGATCCAGGAACTCGCGCATGCAGTCCGGGCAGATCGCCAGATCGGCGGGCAGCATGGCCACGCCGGCGTCGCCCGCCCGGCTCGGCGCGATCACGAAGCCCCGCA
>JAEELK010000186.1 GCA_016282655.1 Bacillota bacterium
CAGATCAAAATGGCGCAGGGCGCAAAGCCCGGCGAAGGCGGACATCTGCCCGGCAAAAAAGTCTATCCCTGGATCGCGAAGACCCGTTATTCCACGCCCGGCGTGAGCCTCATCAGCCCGCCGCCGCACCACGACATCTATTCGATCGAGGATCTGGCGCAGCTCATCTATGACCTGAAGAACGCCAACCGTGAGGCGCGCATCTCCGTGAAGCTCGTCTCCGAAGCGGGCGTCGGTACCATCGCGTCCGGCGTCGCCAAAGCCGGCGCGCAGGTCGTGCTGATCTCCGGCTTCGACGGCGGCACCGGCGCCGCGCCCAGAAGCTCCATCCACAACGCGGGGCTCCCCTGGGAGCTCGGCATCTCGGAAGCGCACCGCACGCTCATCGAGAACGGCCTGCGCCAGCGTGTGATCCTGGAGGCGGACGGCAAGCTCCTCACCGGACGCGACGTCGCCATCGCCGCGATCCTCGGTGCGGAGGAGTTCGGCTTCGCCACCGCGCCGCTCATCTGCATGGGCTGCGTGATGATGCGCGTCTGCAATCTGGACACCTGCCCCGTGGGCGTGGCCACCCAGAACCCGGCGCTGCGCTGCCGCTTCCGCGGCAAGCCGGAGCACGTGATGAACTTCATGCTCTTCGTGGCGGAGGAGCTGCGCCGGATCATGGCGCGCCTCGGCGTCCGCAGCGTGGAGGAGCTCGTCGGCCGGCGCTCCCTGCTGAAGCGCAGGTCCGGCCTTTCCGGGCCCCGCCTCTCCACCGTCTCGCTGGACGCGGTCCTGGAGGACGGCACGGACCGTCCCGCGCACTTCGATCCTGCGGCAGCCTATGATTTCGAACTGGAAAAGACGGCGGACATGCGCCTGCTCCTGCCCGCCTTCCGGAAGACCCTGCGGGGCGGAAAGCCCTGCCGCGTCTCTACCTCCGTCTCCAGCGTGGACCGCACCTTCGGGACCATCCTCGGTTCGGAGATCACGCGCGCCTTCGGCACGGAGCTGCCGGACGACACCGCGGTCATCGAGGCCGCGGGTGGCGGCGGCCAGTCCTTCGGCGCGTTCCTGCCCCACGGCGTGAGCATCCGTCTCTGCGGCGACAGCAACGACTACTTCGGCAAGGGCCTCTCCGGCGGCAGGCTGAGCCTCCGCCCGCCGCTGGACAGCCGGATCGATCCGGGCGAGAACGTGATCGTCGGCAACGTGGCGCTCTACGGCGCGACCGGCGGCGAGGCCTACATCAACGGCATGGCCGGAGAGCGCTTCTGCGTCCGCAATTCCGGCGCGAGAGCCGTGGTGGAGGGCGTGGGCGACCACGGCTGTGAGTATATGACGGGCGGCTGCGTGGTGGTGCTCGGCCCCACCGGCAAGAACTTCGCCGCGGGCATGTCCGGCGGCGTTGCCTACGTGCTCGACGAGCGGCACGAGCTCTATCTGCATCTCAACAAGGCGCTCGTGAGCATGAGCGAGGTCCGCAGCCCGGCGGATGCCGAAGAGCTGCGCGGCCTGATCGAGCGCCACGCCAAGGAGACCGGCTCGCCGCGCGCGCAGAGGATCCTGGAGAACTGGGAGACGATGCTGCCGCTGTTCAAGAAGATCCTGCCGAACGACTACAGCCGCATGCTGGCGGCCATCGGACGGCTGACGGAGCAGGGCATGCCGCGGGAAGAGGCCGAGCTCGCCGCCTTCGCCGCGGTGCAGAAAGGAGAGATGTAGCATGGGCAAGACGACCGGATTTCTGGACTACGAACGCGTGGAACGGCCCTGCGCCGCGCCGGAAGAACGCCTGCAGAGCTTCTCCGATCCCCACGGGCCGCTGCCCGCCCCGCTGCGGCGGGAACAGGGCGCGCGCTGCATGAACTGCGGCGTCCCCTTCTGCCAGTCCGCCTACGGCTGCCCGCTGCACAATCTCATCCCCGAATGGAACGACGAGATCTGGGCGGGCAATCTCCGGCACGCGCTCTCCCGCCTGCTGAAGAGCAACAACTTTCCGGAATTCACGGGCCGGGTCTGCCCCGCGCCCTGCGAGAACGCCTGCGTCTGCGGGCTGCACGGCGCGCCCGTGACCGTGCGGGACAATGAGCTCTCGATCATCGAGCGCGCCTGGGAGCGCGGCCTCATGGCGCCGCAGCCGCCCGAGGTGCGCAGCGGCAAGCGCGTCGCGGTGGTCGGTTCCGGCCCCGCAGGGCTTGCCGCGGCGGAGCAGCTGAACCGGCGCGGTCATTCTGTGACCGTATTCGAGCGCGACGACCGCCCCGGCGGCCTCCTGACCTACGGCATCCCCAACATGAAGCTCGAAAAAACGATCGTCGCGCGCCGGATCGAACGGATGCGCGCGGAAGGCATCGATTTCGTCTGCAGCACCGAGATCGGCCGCGATCTCAACGCCGCGGAGCTCCGCCGGGATTTCAACGCGCTGCTCCTCTGCTGCGGCGCAAGGCAGCCCCGCGTCCCCGCCGGCATCGACTGCGGCCGGGAAGGCGTCCTGCAGGCGCTGGATTACCTAACTGCCGCCACGCGGGCCGTCCTGGCCGGCGGCGAGAGCGCGCTGAGCGCCGCCGGCCGCCGCGTGCTCGTCGTGGGCAACGGCGACACTGCCACGGACTGCGTCGCCACAGCGCTGCGGCAGGGCGCCGCCTCCGTCGTCCAGCTCGTCCGAAAGCCGAAGCCGGCGGCCGGAGCGCGGATCTGGCCCTACCGCCCCGTCGGCGAGAAGACGGACTACGGGCAGGAAGAGGCGGCGGCCCGCTTTGGGCAGGATCCGCGCCTTTATTCCAGCACCGTGGAGGAACTGCTCTGGGACGGGAACGGCGCCCTGCGGGCGGCCAAAGTCCGGACGGACGGCGTCCTTCAGGAACTGCCGGCGGAGCTCCTGCTGCTCGCGGCCGGCTTCTCCGGCGCGGAGCCCGCGGTCGCCGACGCCTTCGGCCTCTCCCTGGATCCGCAGGGCCGCCTCGGCGGCAGCGATCACCGCACCGAGGATCCGCAGGTCTTCGCCTGCGGCGACCTGCGCCGCGGTCCCTCCCTGGTCGCCGCGGCCATCGCGGACGGCCGCGCCTGCGCCCGCGCAGCGGACACATTTCTGGAAGGCTACAGCTATCTGTAATGCGGCAGAGCCGCGAGAGGAGGGTCTCACATGGCAGCTTTCGATCGGATCGCTTCCGGATTCCCCGAAATGGATCTGGCCCTGGACAACATCCGCCTGGGCGACAACGTGGTCTGGCAGGTCTCCGACCTGGACGAGTTCCGCATTTTCGCGAACGCCTTCGCGAAGCAGGCGATCCGCGACGGGCGCAACCTGATCTACGTCCGCTTCGCCGACCATCCGCCCATCCTCCCCCCGATGGAGGGCCTGAAGATCGTCTCCGTGCCGCTTTCCCACCGCTTCGAGACCTTCACGATCCGCGTGCACGAACTCATCGAAAAAGAAGGCTTTGACGCCTTCTACGTCTTCGACTGCCTCTCGGATCTGGAGGAGGCCTGGGCCACGGACCTCATGATGGGCAATTTCTTCCACCTGACCTGTCCCTTCCTCTTCAGCCTGGACACCGTCGCCTACTTCCCCGTGATCCGCGGCCTGCACTCCTTCGCGGCCATCGAGCAGATCCGCGACACCACGCAGCTCCTCCTGGACGTCCTGCCGGCCGACGCGGAAGGTACGCTCTTCGTCCGGCCGCTCAAGGTCTGGGAGCGGAGCTCGGAGACCATGTTCCAGCCCCACGAGTTCCGGCCGGAGAGCGGCGAGTTCCGCGTCCTCCGGGACGGCGTGGAGATCAGCCGCTTTTTCCGCCGCCTGAACGAGACGGCGCAGGCCGTGCAGGACCAGAACGTGGACAGCTGGGAACGCTTTTTCCGCCAGACGGCGGAACGGTATCACCGCGGCGAGGACGTCAGCGAGGCCTGCAGCCGGATCTGCGACATCATGCTCACCCGGGACGAGCGCCTGCGCGGGCTGATCAAAGAGCATTTCCGCCCCGCGGACTACTTTGAGATCCACAGCCGTATGGTCGGCACCGGCATGATCGGCGGCAAGGCCTGCGGCATGCTGCTGGCCCGCAAGCTCACGGAGGATCTGCGCCCGGACATCTATGCCCGCATCGAGCCGCACGATTCCTTCTACATCGGTTCCGACGTCTTCTACGCCTACATCGTGGACAACGGCTTCTGGGATCTCAAGATCCGCCAGAAGAGCGAGGAGGGCTATTTCGAACTGGCGGAGCCCATCGCGGAGCAGATCCGCGCGGGACGCTTCTCGCCCGGCATCGAGGCGGAGTTCCGCAAGCTGCTCGAATACTACGGCGGCGACCCCGTCATCGTCCGTTCCAGCTCCATCCTGGAAGACGGCTTCGGCAACGCCTTCGCCGGCAAATACGAGTCCGTCTTCTGCAGCAACGAGGGCACGCTGGAAGCGCGCCTCGCGGAGTTCGAGGAGGCCGTCCGCACCGTCTACGCCAGCACCGTCGGCATCTCCGCGCTGGATTACCGCAAGCGCCGCGGCCTGGAAAAGCAGGACGAGCAGATGGCGCTCCTGGTGCAGCGCGTCTCCGGCTCCCACTGCGCGCATTTCTTCCTGCCCGCCGCCGCGGGCGTCGGCTATTCCAGGAGCCCTTACCGCATGGGCGGCGCGCGCACGGAGGAGGGCATGCTGCGCCTGGTGGCCGGCCTCGGCACCGCCGCCGTCGACCGCCGCACCGGCTCCTATCCCCGCATCGTCTCGCTGGACGATCCGGGCAGGACGCTCCTGAGCTCCGCCTCGGACCGGCACCAGTATTCCCAGCGTCTCATCGACAGCGTCGGCACCGGTCCGGAGCCCCTGCAGAGCTGGTATTCCGAGCAGATCCGCGGCCTCCTGCCGGAGCATCTGCAAAAGGTGCTCTTCTCCCACGACTGGGACGCGGAGAGCAGCTTCCGGGACCGCGGGCAACGCCGTGAGGTCCTCTACGTCTCCTGCGACGGCCTCGTGAAGAACGAAGCGCTCATGGCCGATCTGCGCGGCCTGCTGCGGCTTCTGCAGAGCACCTACGACTACCCGGTGGACATCGAGTTCACGATCAACCTCTCCCCGGAGGGCGAATACATGATCGCGCTGCTCCAGTGCCGTCCCCTGCAGCTCACCCGGGAGGGCGAGGCGGTCTCCGTGCCCGTCCCCGCAGATCCTGCGCGGATCCTGCTGGAGACGAAGGGCGTCTCCATGGGCTTCTCCCGCAAGTTCGCGGCGGATCTCATCGTTTACATCGACGCCGTCGCCTACTACCGCCTGCCCTACCGCGAGAAGCATAAGGTGCGGAACGCGCTTTCCGCCGTCAACTGGCGCTGCCGGGAGCAGAACAAACGCCTCCTGCTCATCACGCCGGGCCGGATCTGCACCTCCTCGCCCGAGCTCGGCGTGCCCTCCGCCTTCGCGGACATCAGCGAGTTCGACGCGATCTTCGAGGTCTCGGACGAACGTGCCGGCTACGTGCCGGAGCTCAGCTACGGCAGCCACATCTTTCAGGACCTCGTGGAGGCAGGCATCCTCTACACGGCGGTCTTCGAGGCGCAGAGCACCCTGCATTTCGCGCCGGAGCGCCTGAAGGACGCGCCGAACCTGCTCTCCGAATACTCGGAGCTGGCGGAGGAGCTGGCGGACGTGGTCTACGTCTGCGACGCGGCCAAAGCGGGCTATCGGCTCTACTATGACATGGAATCGGAGCACCTACTCATCGCGGCGGAGCTCTGAGGCCGCCGCGGGGAACGGCTTTTTTCACGGAAAAGCGTGGAAAAGTGCGGGGTTTTATGATTAAATGATGGCAATGAGCACCAGCATCACGGCACTGCCGCAGCAAGAGGAGGGCGCAGCATGAATTATTCTCAGGAAGAAGTCCTGCAGTACGTACAAGAAGAGGACGTGAAGTTCATCCGTCTGGCTTTCTGCGACGTCTTCGGCAAGCAAAAGAACATCTCCATCATGCCGGAGGAGCTGCCGCGCGCGTTCCGCTACGGCATCGCCTTCGACGCCTCCGCCATCGCGGGCTTCGGCGACGAGAGCCGCTGCGACCTGCTGCTCCATCCGGAGCCCGAGACCCTCACCCTGCTGCCCTGGCGGCCGGAGCACGGCAAGGTGGTCCGCATGTTCTCCTACATCTCCTACCCGGACGGCAGGCCGTTTGAATGCGACACCCGCCGCCTGCTGAAGCAGGCCATGGAGGACGCGGAGCGCTCCGGCTACCGCTTCTTCTTCGGTGCCGAGCAGGAGTTCTACCTGTTCCAGCTGGACGACGACGGTCATCCCACCCATCA
This sequence comes from Bacillota bacterium, assembly GCA_016282655.1. GTDB lineage: Bacteria > Bacillota > Clostridia > Peptostreptococcales > Anaerovoracaceae > JAEELK01. The sequence continues at coordinate 6,271 of JAEELK010000186.1, forward strand.
GCCCTACGACGACGCGGGCTACATGGACATCGCCCCGGAGGACCGCGGCGAGAACGTGCGCCGGGAGATCTGCCTCACGCTGGAGCAGATGGGCATCCGCCCGGAAAGCTCCCATCACGAAGAAGGCCCGGGCCAGAACGAGATCGATTTCCGCTACTCCGACGCCCTCACCGCGGCGGACAACGTGATGACCTTCCAGACCGTCGTGCGCACCGTCGCCCGGCGCAACGGCCTTTACGCGGACTTTTCTCCCAAGCCGCTGGAGAGCGAGCCCGGCAACGGCTTTCACATCAACATCTCCGTGCAGCCGGATCCGGACACCGAAAACCTGCGGCAAGTGATCGCGGGCATCCTGGAGAAGATCGGCGAGCTGCCGGCCTTCCTGAATCCCAGCGAGAACTCTTACCGCCGCTTCGGCCGAAACAAGGCGCCTTCCTACATCTCCTGGTCCGGAGAGAACCGCTCCCAGCTGGTGCGCGTTCCCGCGGCCGTGGGCGAATACCGCAGGGCGGAGCTGCGTTCGCCGGACCCGGGCGCCAATCCCTATCTGGCCTTTGCCCTGCTCATCTATGCGGGCCTCTACGGGCTGGAGAAAAAGATCCCCCTTCCCGCGCCTGCCGACATCAACTTCTTCACCGCGAGCGCTCAGACTCTGGCAGGCTTCCGCAAGCTGCCGGAAGACCTCAGATCTGCCTGCCGGATCGCCGCGTCCAGCGACTTCGTACGGGCGCATCTGCCGGAAGCCATCCTCAACATCTATTGCAGCCGCTGACGCGGCCCTGGAGCGACCATGCCATTGCAAGAACGGGTCTACAGCGTTCTGATCGTTTCCGCGTCGGAGCGCTTCAACACCGCCCTGGTCCCACTGTTTCCGGCTGCCCGATATCACCCGATCCGCTGCGTTAGCAGCGTCAGTGCCGCGGGAAGGCTCTTTGCCGAACGCGCCTTCGATCTCGTGATCATCAACGCCCCCCTGCCGGATGACTCAGGGGTCCGCTTTGCCATCGACATCTGCGGCAGTTCGGAAGCCGCGGTGCTTCTTTTGGCGCGCGCGGAACTCCATGCGGAGGTCTACGAAAAGGTGTCGCCGCACGGCGTCCTGACGCTCCCCAGGCCCAGTTCCCGCAGCGCGCTCCTCTCCGCCATCGACTGGATGGCCAGCATCCGGGAACGCCTGCGCAAAAAGCAGGAAAAAACGCTTTCCATGGAGGAAAAGATGGAGGAGATCCGCCTGGTCAACCGCGCCAAGTGGCTGCTCATCGGCGAGCTGCGCATGGCGGAGCCGGAGGCGCACCGCTACATCGAAAAACAGGCCATGGATCGCTGCGTTTCCAAGCGTCTGGTCGCGGAAGAGATCATCCGGACCTATTCCTGAAAAAAAATCCTTCCTGCTCTTGACAGCGGGCGGCCGGCCCGTTATAATAGCCCATAATTTAATCAACTAAACCGTTGAAGCGGGAGTAACGGCAGTCATGCCCCCACAGAGAGCCTGCGGCGCTGAGAGTCAGGTGGGAAACAGACCGTCAAATGGGCCGCTGAGGGTGCAGCGAAACGGACGCGTCCGGAGTATCCTGCAACGTGAGGGCATACGTCAGTTGCCGGGGATATGTCGGTATCCCGCAGAGTGCACGGGGCAGCCCGTGAAGCAAGGTGGCACCGCGGATCGTGTTTTTGAACAGCACATTCGCCCTTGACAGGACAATGGATCCTGCCGGGGGCGTTTCTTTTTTCCCCGGCGGGGAAGAACGCAGGAAAGGAGTTCGCGATGCTGCAGACGAGACGATGGTGAAGCAGACGCCATGGACCGGAACAGATCGACCTGAAGCAAACGTCATTCTCATAAGACAGGATACCGCCCGAAGAACCCGAGGAGGAACGAACGATGAGCAACGAAAAGATCCCTTATAAAATCTATCTGGAAGAGTCCGAGATGCCGCAGGCCTGGTATAACCTGCGGGCGGACATGAAGCAGAAGCCCGCGCCGCTGCTGAACCCCGGCACCCACGCGCCCATGACGGCCGAGGAGCTCTCCGCCGTCTTCTGCGAGGAGCTGGTCGCGCAGGAGCTGAACAACGACGATCCGCTGATCGAGATCCCGGAAGAGATCCGCAATTTCTATAAGATGTACCGCCCCTCGCCGCTGGTCCTGGCCTACTGCCTGGAGGAGAAGCTGTATTCGCCGGCTTAGATCTTTTACATTTTCGATGGCAACAACACCAGCGTCAGCCACAAGCTGAACTC
>JAEELK010000187.1 GCA_016282655.1 Bacillota bacterium
GCTCGATCTCCGTTTTGGAATGCAGGCAGGGCTTCAGCTTTCCGTCCGCCGTGATGCGGATGCGGCTGCACTGGCTGCAGAAGATGTGGCTGAGGGGGGCGATGAGGCCCACGTAGCCGCGCCCGCCGGGGAGGCGGTAGCGCCAGGAAACGCCGTGCGTATCGACCGGCTGAAGCTCCGGACAGCGCTCCAGCACGGCTTTGCCGGGCAGGAAGCGCTCCTTGTCCCAGTCGGCGCAAAGGCCGATGGGCATGAGCTCGATGAAGCGGACGGTCCAGGGCTGTTCTCTGGTCAGCTCCACGAAGTCCGCGATCTCGTCGTCGTTGAGGCCGCCCATGAGCACCACGTTGAGCTTGATGTCCGGAAAGCCCGCGTCTTCCGCGGCCCGGATCCCTGCCAGAACGTCTTCCAGCCTGCCTCTGCGGGTGATGGCCGCGAAGCGCTCCGGCTTCAGGGTGTCGATGCTGATGTTGATGCGGTCCACGCCGGCCTCCCGCAGGGGCTTCGCCAGCAGCGGGAGCATGCTGCCGTTGGTGGTGAGACAGAGCTCCTCCACCCCCGGGATCGCTTTGACGCGGCGGCAGAAGTCCGCGACGCCCTTGCGGACGAGAGGCTCCCCGCCGGTGAGGCGGATCTTCCGGACGCCGCAGCGCACAGAGGCCTCCGCCATCTCCAGCAGCTCTTCAAAGCTGCAGATGTCGCGGTGGGCGCATTTCTCCACGCCCTCTTCCGGCATGCAGTAGAGGCAGCGGTAGTTGCAGCGGTCCGTCAGGGAGAGCCGCAGGTATGTGATCTTTCTGCCAAAAGTGTCTTTCATCGGGACCTCGAGCGCTGAGCCTTATTCTAAAAATAGAATATCGCAACTCATAGATATTATTGCTCATGCGAAAGAGAAAGTCAATAAACAAAAGTGTGCTTATTGTATAGTGCCGGTGATAAACAGATAGTTATTTTCAATAGATGCCCTGCGGCGCAGGGCCTTCCTCCGCGCGCTTCGAAAGCAGATCCTGCCGAAGCAGCCTTATCGCTTGCATTTTGCCGCGCAACAGGGTACTGTTAATCTGACAGGATACATGAGCCGGATCCCGGGGCGCCGTCCCGGCGGCGCAGCGCACGGCCCGCGCGGGAACAGGAAGGAGAACGGAATGAACAGCCCTGCCGAAGTGGCAAAGAACTACATCAGCATCGGAAAGAACAAGGTCGCCATGCCGGTCTCCAAAATGCTGCTGCTGGCCGTGCTGGCCGGCATGTACATCGGCCTGGCCGGCGTCGGCGCCAGTACGGTGAGCGCCACCGTCGCAAACCCCTCCCTGGCGAAATTCGCCGGCGCCTGCGTCTTCCCCGCGGGGCTTGCCATGGTCCTGGTGGCGGGCAGCGAGCTCTTCACCGGAAACTGCCTCATCGTCATCCCGCTCATGGAAAAGCAGGTCGGCTGGGGCGGCATGCTGAAGAACTGGATCGTGGTCTGGCTCGGCAATCTGGCGGGCGGCATCCTGGTCTCCCTCATCTGCTACTGGGGCCATCAGGGCTCGCTCTTCGGAAACGCCGTAGCGGTGGCGAACATTTCCGCGGCCCTCGGCAAGTGCTCGCTCAGCTTCGGAGACGCCTTCTTCCGCGGCGTCGGCTGCAACTTCCTGGTCTGCGTCGCCGTCTGGATGGCCTTCGCCGCCAAGGACGTGGTGGGAAAGATCACGGGGCTCTACCTGCCCATCATGCTCTTCGTGCTGGTCGGCTTTGAGCACAGCGTCGCCAACATGTACTACATCAGCATCGGCCTGCTCGCGAAAGGCAACGCGGCCTACCTCGCCGCCGCGCAGGCCGCCGGCCTGGACCTGACGAACCTGACCTGGGGCAACATGTTCCTGCGCAATCTGCTGCCCGTCACCCTCGGCAACATCGTAGGCGGCTCCATCCTCGTGGGCCTGGTCTACTGGTACGTGTACGTGCGGGAGCAGAAATAACGGAAAAAGCGGTTGACTTTTCCGCTGTAAAGTGCTACCCTGCTTTATCATATGATTTTTCAGAAAGGAGGACATTGCCCATGGAACGTAGATCGACGCAGATCGGCGCTGCGGCGTCCTCCTATTTCGCCTTTGCGTTTTACGGCCGCTTTTGGGGCTATTTTTACAGTGCCTCCAAAGCCTTGAGCGTCCGAGCGTAAAGAGCGAACCTGTATGATGCGACTTGCAAGCGGCTCTGTTTTCGGACGGAGCCGCGTTTTTTATCGGAGACGGGGCCTTTGCCCGGAAGAGGAGAAACGATGAACGGAACGATCCGGCGGGCGGAGGCCCGCGACATCCCGCAGATCCTGGAGCTGCTCACGCAGGTGAATGCCCTTCACCATGAAGGGCGGCCGGACCTCTTCAAAAAGGGGCAGAAATACACGGAGGCGGATCTGGAGGACCTGCTCCAGGATGAAGCGCGGCCGGTCTTCGTCTGGTGCGACGAGACGGATACGGCCCGGGCGCACGCCATCTGCTGTTTTGAGCAGCACCTCGCGGACAAGATCCGCACGGACGTGAAGACGCTCCACCTGGACGACCTCTGCGTGGACGAAGGCTTCCGGGGACGGCAGATCGGAAAGGCGCTCTGCGATCATCTGCAGGACTTCGCGCGGGAGCAGGGATGCTACAATCTGACGCTGAACGTCTGGGCGCTGAACGAGGGCGCCCTGCGGTTCTATGAAAAGCTGGGCATGCGGCCGCAGAAGTACTGCATGGAAAGGATCTTATAATGGAAGAGAAAACGATGGATCTGAACGCGGCAAGAGAAGCCATCCGCGCGGCGGACGAGGAGATGGCGGCGCTCTTCCTGCGCCGCATGGAAGCGGTGCGGGCGGTGGCCGCCTATAAGAAGGAGCACGGCCTGCCCATCGAGGACAGGGCGCAGGAAAAGCGCGTCATAGAAGGACGCGGCGCGCTGGTGGAGGACCCGGAGCTGCGCGCGCATTACGTCTCCTTCCTGCAGGACGTGATCGAAGGCAGCAAGCGCTATCAGCGGCAGCTCACGGAAGGGCTGCGCGTGGCCTACTGCGGCGTGGAGGGCGCCTTTGCCCAGATCGCGGCGCAGCGCATCTTTCCGGCGGGACAGCCCGTTTCCTTCGCCTCGTTCGAAGAAGCGTATCAGGCGGTGGTCTCCGGAGACTGCGAGCTGGCCGTGCTGCCCATCGAAAACAGCTATGCCGGCGAGGTAGGGCAGGTGATCGACCTCATGTTCTCCGGCAGCCTCTTCGTGAACGGCGTCTACGACCTGCAGATCACGCAGAACCTGCTGGGCACGCAGGACGCTTCGCTTTCGGACGTGCGCGCCGTGCTGAGCCATCC
>JAEELK010000188.1 GCA_016282655.1 Bacillota bacterium
GCTTTCCATCTCCATCACCGCGAAGGGATGTCCGCCCATTCGGATCAGAACTCCTTTCTGAGGCGCGGGTCCATGAGGTCGCGCAGACCGTCTCCGATGAAGTTCGCGCCGACGGCCATGGTGAAGATGGCCAGGCCCGGGAAGCCGGAGACCCAGAATTTGTTGAAATAATTGACGCCGTCGGAGACCATCATGCCCCACTCCGGCGTGGGCGGCGCGGAGCCGAGGCCCAGGAAGCTCAGCGTGGAGAACATGAGGATCTGGTTGCCGATGTCCGTGGTCGCCATGATCAGCACGGAGCTGACGCTGTTCGGGAAGATCTCCTTCATGAGGGTCCGGAAGCTCGAGGCGCCCAGGGCGCGCGAGGCCGTGACGTATTCATTCTCCTTCACGCTCAGCACCACGCTGCGCATGAGGCGGGCATAGCTCGGCCAGGCCACGATGACCAGCGCGAACATGGTGTTGAAGAGGCTCTTGCCCAGCACCGCGTTGACGATCATGGCCAGGATGAGCGAGGGGAAGGAGAGGATCATCTCGGAGAAGCGCATCATCACGTTGTCCACCCAGCCGCCGACGTAGGCCGCGATCGCGCCGTAAAAGGTGCCGATGGCGCCGGCGATGATCACGGTGAGGCAGCCGGCCAGCAGGGAGTAACGCCCGCCGTAGATGACGCGGCTGAAGATGTCCCGGCCGAAGTTGTCCGTGCCGAAGATGTGCTGCGCGGAAGGCGCCTGCAGGCGGATCGTCATGTCCTGCACGAGCGGGTCGCAGGGAGCGACGAGCGGCGCGAGGATGGCGCAGATCACCCAGAAGGCGCAGATGAGGATGCCGAGGGTGAAGAGATAGTTCGAGCGAAGCAGCTTTCGGAACGCGCGCATCACTGACACCTCACTCTCGGGTCGATGATGCCGTAGAGGATGTCCACCACGGTGTTGATGACCATGTAGTTCAGGGCGATCAGGAGCGAGACGCCGATGATGGCCGGGAAGTCCGCCGACATGACGGACTGGTAGGCGTACTGCCCCACGCCGGGCCAGTTGAAGATGGTCTCGACGAGCACCATGCCGCCCAGCATGTTGCCGAGGCCCAGGCCGATGACCGTGAGCACGGGGATGATGGCGTTGCCGATGGCGTGCTTCCGGATGAGCGCGCCCTCGGAAAGGCCCTTCGCCCGCGCGGTGCGGACGTAGTCCGTCCCCATCACGTCGAGCAGGTTGGAGCGGGTGGTTCGGGTGATGAGGCCCATGGTGAAGGCCGCGAGCACCAGGCCGGGCAGCAGCAGATGGCCGAAGGCGTTGAGCGCCTTGTCCACGTTGCCCTCGAGCAGGCTGTCCAGCACGAACATGCCGGTGACGTGCCGCGGCGCGAGGAACTGATTGGAGAGGCGTCCGGGGCCCGGGAAGATGGCGTGCTTATAATAGAGGAAATAGAGGGCCAGCAGGGCCAGCCAGAAGCCGGGGACGCTGACGCCGGTGACCGAGATCGCGCGGACGCACTGGTCCGTCAGGCTGTTCCTCCGCCTGGCGCTGATGATCCCGAAGAGGATGCCGAAGAGCGAGGCGAAGAGGATGGCCGTGAAAGCGAGCTCCACCGTGGCCGGGAAGCAGCGCTTCAGCTCGCCCAGCACGGGGGTGTTGGTGCGCACCGAGGTGCCCAGATCCAGATGGAGCAGGTTCTTCATATAAAGATAGTACTGCGTGCCGAGCGGCTCATCCAGACCGTACTTGGCCTTGTAGGCCTCCACGATCTGCGGGTCGCTGAGGGCGCGCTGCGAGAGGTTCGCGGAGATCGGATCGCCGATCATTTTGCTCAGCAAAAAGACGAGCGTCGCAACGCCCAGCATCATCACGATCAGGTACAGTATTCTTCTTCCGACGAACTGCAGTTTTTCCATGTTTCTCCGGCAGGGCGGAGGGCGCGGTCACAAAAGCGTGCCCGCGCCCCGTCCTGCGATCATTTCAGGTCGTTGTTTCAGGTCGATGCTTTCTGCCCGGGTCTTATTTGAGGTTGACCTGGGTCAGGTCTACGACGTAGGGATCCGAGAAGGCCACGCCGTCCAGTCTGGTGTTGTAGCCGAGGTGGACCGGCGCCTGGGCGATCATGAGGAAGGGACCGTGTTCATAGGTCTTTTCCTGCATCTCTTCCAGCAGCGCGGTGCGCTCCGCGTTGTCCGTGGCGTTGGTGATCTTCTGATAGTAAGCGGCGATCTCGGGATCGTTCTCGGCGGTCCACTGCGCGCGCAGGCCGACGATGCCGCCGGCGAGGAACTCGAGCTGCACGTTGGGATCCGTGTAGTCGGTGGCCCAGTACATGACGGTGAAGCCGAGGGTGCCGTTTCTGTATTCGTCGCCGTAGCCGGCCGCCCAGGGATAAGGAACGATGTTGACGTCGATGTTGATCTGGGCCAGGTCGCTCTTGACCTTCTGGGCCAGGTCGGTCAGCAGGATGCCTTCCATGTCGAGGTCGCAGACGGGCATGTCGATGGAGAAGCCGTCCGGATAGCCCGCTTCGGCCATCAGGGCCTTGGCGGCTTCGACGTCGGTGTAGTCGACGGGTCTTTCGCCCTTGGCGCCCATGAATCCGGTCTGGAGCAGGGAGTAAGGCGTGCTGGTGCCTTCGCCGCAGATGGTCTGTACGCCGGCGTAATCCACAGCCTTGCGGATGGCCTGCTGGACCAGCGGGTCGGAGACGGGGCCGCCGTACTGCTCGTCGAGGTTCATCATGATGAAGCCGACGGTCTTGGACGCGGAGGAGAGCAGCGCGATGTTGTCGAGGCCGGCCAGCTCCGCCATGGTGTCGTCACTCATGTTGCAGGCGATGTCGATATCGCCGGTCTTGAGGGTCATCATCTGGGTGTTGGAATCCGGCTGGATCTGGATGATGTACTTATCCACGTTGGTCGGGGTGCCCCAGTAGTTGGGGTTCTTCTCCAGCACGATCTCGGAGTCGGGCACGTAGCTGGTGAGGATGTACATGCCGCTGCCGAGGCTGTTGTTGTTCAGATAAGCCTGCGCGGTGTCCGCGGTGGCGGCGTCTTCGGCATCCGTGGCGCCGTGCTCCTTCGCCAGGACGCTGTCCAGAACGGCGCAGGAAGCGTAGGTCAGCTTGGAGAGGATGGCGCTGTCGGGCTGGGTCAGATTCAGGACCACAGTCTTCTCGTCGGGGGTGTCGATGGACGCGATGGTGTCGCAGATGAAGGAGGGATTGCCCTTCAGGTTCTTCACGCGCATCAGGGAGAAGCGCACGTCCTCGGAAGTCATGGGATTGCCCGAGGCGAAGGTGATGCCGTCCTTCAGGGTGAGGGTCAGCTTCATGTTGTCCTCGGAAAATTCATAGGTGTCCACGAGGCAGGGCTCCGGAGCGCCCTCGTTGGAATAGAATTTGAAGAGGTTCTCATAGCAGGCGTTGATCACCATCGGAGGGTTGCGTTCGTAAGTATAACCGGGGTCCAGCGTGTCGAATCCGCCGCCGAAGGCCACCACGACGGTGGTGTTGGCGGGCGCGGCGTCGGCTTCGCTGTCGCCGGAAGACGCCGGGGCCTGACTGCTGCTGCCGCAGGCGACGAGCGCGAGGGCCAGGAGCAGGACCAGGAGCAATGCAAGTGCTTTCTTCATTTCTTCTACCTCCATTAACATTAACGAGATTCAGACGGTTCCGTCTTTTCCTTAGGGTCAGCGGATGGGTTATCGCATAAGTGGCAAGCCACAAAGTGATCCTTTTCGATCTCCCGGAAGGGCGGCTCCTCCTGCGCGCAGCGCGCGCAGGCCTTGGGGCAGCGGGTGTGGAAGCGGCAGCCCCCCGGCGGATCCGTCGGGCTGGGGATCTCTCCCTCCAGATGCACGCGCTCCGCGTGCTCTCCCGCGGCCCGCGGGATGGCGGAGAGCAGGGCTTCCGTGTAGGGATGCAGCGGGCGCTCGTAGATCTGGTCGTAGGGCGCGAGCTCCACGATCTTGCCCAGGTACATCACCGCCACCCGGTCGCTCACCTGGTAGACGACGCTCAGGTTGTGCGAGATGAAGAAATAGGTGAGGCCGAGCTTCTCCTTCAGGCTCTGGAGCAGGTTCAGGACCTGCGCCTGCACGGAGACGTCCAGCGCCGAGACCGCCTCGTCGCAGACGATCAGCTTGGGCTCCAGCGCGAGCGCCCGGGCGATGCCCACGCGCTGCTTCTGTCCGCCGGAGAGCTCGTGCGGATAGCGGCTCAGGTGATACTCGTCCAGGCCGACGAGCTGCAGGAGCTCGCGGATGCGGCCTTCCCGGAACGCGGCGTCTCCCAGCCGGTGCACCAGGAAGGGCTCCTCCAGGATCTGCTTCACCGTCCGCCTGGGGTTCAGGCTTGCGGAAGGATCCTGAAAGACGATCTGCACCTCCCGCCGGACCTGTCTGGCCGCGGCGCCGCGCAGGCCGTTGACGTTCCTGCCTTCCAGCTGCACGTTGCCGGAGACCGGGTCCACCAGTCCCACGAGCAGGCGGCCCAGCGTGCTCTTGCCGCAGCCGCTCTCGCCGACGACGCCGAAGGTCTCTCCTTTATATATCTCCAGCGTGACGCCGTCCACCGCCTTCACGGTGCCGGCGCTGCGCTTCTTGCCGCGGAACCAGACGCGGGCGTCCTCGACGCGCAGCAGGATCTTTTCGTCCGCCATCTCAGCAGCCTCCTTCCGCGCCGGCGTAGAGCCAGCAGGCCACCTCGCGCCCTTCGCCGGCCGGGACCGCCGCGGGGCAGCGCTTCGCGCAGATCTCCATGGCCTTCGGACAGCGGGGGCAGAAGGGACAGCCCTCAAAGCGCTCCGTCGGGTTGGGCACGCTGCCGTCGATGGAATAGAGCGCGCCGCGCTCCTTCGTGATCTGCGGCACGGCCCGGATGAGGCCCTCCGAATACGGATGCAGCGGATGCTCGAAAAGGACCTCCACGGCGGCTTTCTCCACCATGCGCCCCGCGTACATGACGATCATGTTATCGCAGAGCTCGCGGATGACGCCCATGTCGTGCGTGATGAAAAGGATGGCCGTGCCGTTCTTTTCGTTCAGCTCGCGCATGAGGTCCAGGATCTGGGCCTGGATGGTCACGTCCAGCGCGGTGGTGGGCTCGTCCGCGATGAGCAGCGCGGGCTGACAGGCCAGCGCCATCGCGATCATGACGCGCTGGCGCATGCCGCCGGACATCTGGTGCGGATACTCCTGGGCCCGGCGCTCCGGGTCCGCGATCCCCACCGCGCGCATCAGCTCCACCGCCTCGCGCAGGGCTTCCTTTTTGCCCATGCCGCGGTGCAGGCGGAGCGGCTCGGCGATCTGCTTGCCGCATTTGATGATCGGATTCAGGGAGGTCATGGGCTCCTGGAAGATCATGGAGATCTCGTTGCCGCGGATCTTCTGCATCTGCCTTTCCCCGCTGCCCAGAAGCTCTCTGCCGCGGAAGCGGATGCTGCCTCCGGTGATCCGCCCGGGCGGATCCGGGATGAGCTGCATGACGGAGAGCGAGGACACGCTCTTGCCGCTGCCGGACTCGCCCACGATGCCGAGCTTCTCGCCCCTGTGCAGCACGTAGCTCAGCCCGTCGACGGCCTTGACCACGCCCTCGAGGGTCCGGAATTCCACACAGAGATCCTCTATTTCCAGCAAGACTTGCGCTTCTCTGTCGTCCATTCCTTCCCTTTCGTTGCTTTAGTGTGTTAGTAGAATAAACAATTATATCGTTTACGGCGCGGAAAGACAAGCCTTCCGCGCCGTTCGTTCTGTGAATTATTGTATAAATTCTGATAATAACGCTGCCGCCGGGCTGCCTTCTACAGCATGTCCGCGATCTCCAGGATCAGCCGCTCGCTCTTCTCCCAGCCGAGGCAGGCGTCCGTGATGGACTGGCCGTAAACGCCTCCGCCCACCGACTGCCTGCCGTCCACGAGATAGCTTTCGATCATGAAGCCCTTGACCAGCTTCTTCACCGCCGGATCATATTTCCGGAAGGAGAGGACCTCCTTGGCGATGCGGGGCTGCTCGAAGGGATCCTTGCCGCTGTTGGAATGGTTGCAGTCGATGATGACGGCCGGGTTCTGCAGCTCCGTCTCCCCATAGAGCGCGGCGAGCCGCCGGACGCTCTCGAAATGATAGTTGGGATACGGCGTGCCGTGCTGGTCCACGTAGCCGCGCAGGATGGCGTGGGCGAAGGGATTGCCGTAGGAATGGCCCTCCCAGCCGCGGTAGATGAAGTGATGCTGGTGCTGGGCCGCCTGGATGGCGTTCATCATGACGCTCAGATCGCCGCTGGTGGGATTCTTCATGCCGACGGGGCACTCGATGGCGCTGGCGGTGAGGCGGTGCTGCTGGTCCTCCACGCTGCGGGCGCCCACGGCCACGTAGCCCAGCAGATCGTCCAGATACTTGTGGTTCTCGGGGTAGAGCATCTCGTCGGCGCAGGCGAAGCCGGTCTCCTTCACGGCGCGCATGTGCAGCTCGCGGGTGGCGATGATGCCCTTGAAGAGATCCGGCTGCGCCGTGGGATCCGGCTGGTGCACGAGGCCCTTGTAGCCGTCGCCTGTGGTGCGCGGCTTGTTGGTGTAGATCCGCGGCACGATGAGGATCTTCTCCCGGACCTTCTCCTGCACCGGGATCAGGCGGGAGATGTAGTCGAGCACGCTGTCCTCGTTGTCCGCGGAGCAGGGCCCGATGATCAGCGCGATCTTGTCGCTCGCGCCGCTGAAGATCGCCTTCAGCTCGGCGATGCGCGCATCCACCGTCTCCGACATCTTGCCCGTCAGCGGATACATCTCCTTGACCTCCATGGGGATGGCCAGTTTTCTCTTGAATTCCATGTTCATGATCTGTTCTTCTCCTTTTGCGTCGGCCGCGGCGGCGGCCATCTCTTGTCTGGCACGCAAAGCAGGTCGTTGCAGCGTCGATCGTCTATTTGCGATCCACGTTCTATTCTTTGTTGAAGTAAGCGCGTCTCGCGGTGCTCAGGCGCATCTTCTCCCGCAGGCCTTCCGCGTCCTCCGCGGCGAGCAGCTCGCGCAGCTGGCCGAACTCCGCGGCAAAGAGGTCCATCTGCCGCAGCAGGGGCTCCTTGTTCAGCAGGAAGAGCTCGCTCCACATGGCGTCGTTGATGCGCGCGATGCGCGTCAGGTCCCGGAAGGAGTCGCCCGTGTAGTCCACCAGGTGGCGGTTGTCGCTGCAGGTCATGAGGGCCACCGCGATGCAGTGCGTCAGCTGGCTCAGGAAGCCGATCATCTCGTCGTGCTCCTCCGGGGAGAGGATGGAGACCTTCCGGAAGCCCAGGATCTGGCCCAGGCTGCGGCACCATTCCACCGCCTCCGGCGTGTTCTTCGCCGTGGGCGTGACGATGTAGTTGGCCTCGTGGAAGATGCGGTCGTCGCTGTTCTCCACGCCGTACACTTCCCGCCCCGCCATGGGATGCGCCGCGATGAACTCCACGTCCGGCCGCAGCATCTCCTGGATCTCATAGACGACGCAGCGCTTCACGCCGGTCACGTCCGTGAGCATGGCGCCCGGCTTTAAGAGCGCCTGATGCTCTCTGATCCAGTGCTTGAACACGCCCGGATAGAGGGCGAAGATCACCGCGTCCGCGCTGCCGACGAGCGCCGGATCCGGCTCCGTTCCGCCTTCGTCGATGATGCCGTGCGCGAGCGCGTAGTCGATGCTCTCCTGCCGCCTGCCCAGCGCGCTCACGTGATAGCCGAGGCGCTTCAGGGCCTTCGCGTAGCTGCCGCCCATGAGGCCGAGGCCGACGATCAGGATCTTGCTTTTGCTGATCCATTCCATAGATATCCTTCTTTCTTTCACGCAAATGCGGTCTTCTTCTATTCTTGCTATTCTTGTCTTCCCCGTTCGACGGCTGCCGCCGGCTCCTCCGGCAGCTCTTCGATCGCCGCGCCGAGCGCGGCCAGGCGTTCGAAATAGGCCGGGAAGCTCTTCCGCACGGCCTCCGCGCCGTCGATGACGCCGCCGGTCCTTGCGCAGAGCACGCTGAGCGCCATGACGATGCGGTGATCGTTGTGCCCGCAGAGCGTTTCGGACGGCGCTTTCGGCCCGCAGCCCACGCGGATCCGGTCTTCTTCGATCTCCACCGGGACGCCGAACTTGCGCAGCTCCGCCTGCATGGCAGCGCCGCGGTCCGACTCCTTGAGCCGCAGCCTCCGGGTGCCCGTGAGCAGCGCGCCCTGCCGCAGCGCGGCATAGGCCATGAGGACGGGGGCGAGGTCCGGGCAGTCGCGCAGATCCAGCTCCGCCGGGCCTTCGTCCAGGGCCCGGAAATACGCGCCGCAGACCCGGTCTCCCTGCAGGGAGTCCTCCCGCAGCCCTTCCACGGGGAGCCCCAGCGCGAGGAAGAAGGCCGCGTTGGACCAGTCCCCCTCCACGCGGACGCATCCCTGCGCCGCAGCCGGAAGCGCATAGCGCTGTCCGCCCGGCACGGCGAGCTCCCGCTCGTTCTCCCATGCCGCGCGCACGCCGAAGCAGCGCAGCGCGTCCAGGGTCATATCGATGTAGGAACGGCTCTCCACCGGGCCTTCCAGCCGGATGCGGCTCTCGCCCGCTAGGCGCGGCAGGGCGAAGAGCAGACCGCTGACGAACTGGCTGCTCACGTCGCCCGGCAGGACGAATTCGCCGGGCGCGAGGCTGCCCTGCAGGAAGAGGCGTTCTCCTTCCCGCCGGAAGCCGATCCCCTGCGCGGCGCAGATCGCTTCATAGGCGCCGAGCGGCCTGCTGAGCAGCTTCGCCGTGCCTGTAAGGCAGACCGGCGGCCCCTGCAGGCAGAGCGGGATGAAAAAGCGCAGCGTGCTGCCGCTCTCGCGGCAGGGCAGAAGCGTCTCGCCCGCGCCGCAGCGCAGGCCGCCGCTCCGCACCAGCACGTTTCCCGCTTCACAGACGCAGTCCGCAGAGAGCGCCCGCAGGCAGTCCAGCGTGGCGGAGACGTCCTCGGAGAGCTCCACGCCCTGCACGAGCGTTTCTCCTTCGCAGAGCCCCGCGCAGAGGAGCAGGCGGTGCGCCATGCTCTTGGAGGGCGGCGCGATGGCCGTCCCCCGCGGAGCGAAAGGCCGGATGCGGATCCTCATGCGCGGCACCTCTCCAGCAGCAGCTCCATGGCCTCCAGATAGCCGTCCGTCCCGTGCCCGCTGATGGTGGCGACGCAGGCCTCCCGCACGTAGCTGATCTGCCGGAAGGCTTCCCGGGCGGAGACGTCCGAGATGTGGACTTCCACCGCGGGGAGGCCCACCGCCTTCAGCGCGTCCAGCAGGGCGACAGAGGTGTGCGTGTACGCCCCGGGGTTGATGACGATGCCGTCCGCGTTCCCGTACGCGGCCTGGATGCGGTCCACCAGATCGCCTTCGTGGTTGGACTGATAGATCTCCGCCTCGATGCCGCGCGTCTGTGCAAAGTCCCGGATCCGCGCGCAGAGAGACTCGTAGTTCTCCGTGCCGTAGATCCCGGGCTCCCGGATGCCGAGCAGGTTCAGGTTGGGTCCGTTGATGATCGAAAGTTTCATTGCAGCTCCTTCAGGATCGCTTCCGCCGTCTCCTCCGGCGTCCCCGTGACGGGGATCGTCAGATCCGCGGCCGCCGCGTAGAACGGCGCCCGCAGGCGGTAAAGATGCTTCATTTTTTCCGCGCTGTCCGCGAGCGGCCGGTCGCTCGTGGGACGCAGCTCCTGCAGCGGGCGGGCGAGAAAGAGGATGCGGCCGTTGCGGCGCAGGGCGTCCACGTTCTCCCGGCGCAGCACCGCGCCGCCGCCGGTGGCGATGACGCGCCCGCCCTCCTGCGAGAGCGAGGCCAGCATGCGCGTCTCCATCTGCCGGAAGGCCTCCTCGCCCTCCGTGCGGAAGATCTCGGTGATCGGCTTTCCGGCCTTGCGGACGATCTCCTCGTCGCTGTCGAAAAAGGGCCGGCCGAGCCGAGCCGCCAGCAGTCTGCCGAGCGTCGTCTTGCCGCTCCCGGGCATGCCGGTGAGCACGACGTTCTCCTTTTCCAGCAGCAGGCCGCGGTAGATCTCCTCCGTCCGCTCCGCCGGGACCGCTTCTCCCGTGAAGCGCTCCGCCGCGAGCAGCGCCTGCGCTACCAGCATATAGAGCCCGTTCTCCGCGCGGACGCCGCGGGCCTTCGCCTGCTGCACCAGCTTCGTGCGCAGCGGATTGTAGATGACGTCCGCAACCGCCTCCAGCGCGGGCAGGCGCTCCGGCCGGACCGGCATCTCCTCCGGCAGCGGATACATGCCGGCAGGGGTCGTGTTGATGAGGATCTCCGCGTCGCCGTGCAGCGCGTAGGCTTCCTCGTAGGAGATGGCGTCTTTTTTGGGATCCCGGCTCATGCGCAGGATCTCCCGCGCGCCCAGCGCTTCCGCGGCGGCCCGCGCGGTCCGGCTGGTGCCTCCCGTCCCCGCGATCAGCACCTTTTTCCCGCCGAGCGGTGCGCCCATGCGCGCGAGCAGCGCCAGGAGGCCGCCGAAGTCCGTGTTGTCTCCAAAGAGCCGCTCCCCGCGCCGCACGATGGTGTTCACCGCGCCGATGGCCGCCGCCTCCGGACTGATCTCGTCCAGGAGCGGGATGACCGCCTGTTTATAGGGGATGGTCACGTTCAGCCCGTCGAATTCCTTCGCCCGCAGAAAGCCGGCCAGATCCTCCGGCGGCAGCTCGATCAGCTCGTAGGAATAGCGGCCCAGGCTTTCGTGGATCTCTTTGGAAAAGCTGTGTCCCAGCTTCTCTCCCAGCAGCCCGCACCTCATCTCGCGAGGCCTCCCGGCCAGTCCGTGCCGTAGCGCAGCGCGAGCGCGTCGCAGAGCACCAGCGCCGTGACGCTGTCCGCCACCACGCGGGCGCGGTGCACGACGGCGGGATCATGCCTGCCCTCCAGCCGCAGCTTCGCTTCCGTTCCGGCCAGGAAGTCGACGGTGTCCTGCTCCTTGTAGATCGAGGGGGTCGGCTTCACCGCGCAGCGGAAGAGCAGCGGCATGCCGTTCGAGACGCCGCCGTTGATGCCGCCGTTGTGGTTGCTGCGGGTCCTGATCTCTCCGTCCTCCAGGCAGAAGGGGTCGTTCCAGCGGCTGCCGGGGCCCTCCGCCATGGCAAAGCCCGCGCCGAACTCCACGCCCTTGACCGCCGGGATGGAAAAGAGCGCGTGCGCCAGCATACTTTCCAGGCTGTCGAACCAGGGCTCGCCCACGCCGGCCGGAAGGCCCGCGACCGCGGTCTCCAGCACGCCGCCCAGGCTGTCGCCCTGCGCGGCGGCGGCTTCGATGGCCGCCTGCATCTCTCTGCCTTTCGCCTCGTCCAGCACCGCGAAGCGCGCTTCGTTCAGGCGCGCGAGGTCTTCGCGCAGATCGCCGAAGTCCCGGTCCGCCGCCCCGCCGCAGCGCGCGACGTGCGTGCCGACGAGGATCCCGTTCTCCCGCAGGGCGGAGAGCGCCACCGCCCCCGCCGCGACGAGGGCCGCCGTCACGCGTCCCGAGAAATGTCCGCCGCCCCGGTAGTCCTCAAAGCCGTGGTATTTCACGTGCGCGGTATAGTCCGCGTGGCCCGGGCGGGCCAGCGCGCGGGTCGCCTCGTAGTCCCGGCTCTTCGTGTCCTTGTTTGGAATGACGATGCAGAGCGGCGTCCCCGTGGTCCTGCCTTCAAAAACGCCGCTGAGGATCTCGAAGGGATCCGCCTCGCAGCGGCCCGTGGAGATCTTCCCGAAGGGCCTGCGCAGCTCCAGCTGGCGCGCGATGAAGGCCTCGTCCACCGCGATGCCCGGCGCCAGACCGTCCAGCACCGCGCCCACGGCCGGGCCGTGGCTCTCCCCGAAGATCGTCAGCGAGACGCTGTTTCCGAATGTGTTCTTCATGCCTTCACCACCTTGTCGATCAGGCCCCGAAGCGCTTCCGGTGCCTCTTCCTCCACCCTGCAGCTGCCGGGCTCGTCCACGCGGACCACGGAGATCCTGCCGCCGCCCGCTTTCTTATCGTGCAGCAGCGCCGCGTAGACGGCTTCCGGATCCGCCGGCACCGCCGTGAGGAGCCCCAGCCGTTCCAATACTCCGCGCAGACGCGCTTCGGCCCCCGGCCCGCACATCGGCAGCATGCCCAGCGCCACGCAGGCGCCGTGCGGAAGGCCCGTGACGCTCTCGATGCCGTGCCCGATGGTGTGCCCGAAGTTCAGGATCCGCCTGAGCCCCTGCTCGGTCTCATCCGCCTCCACCACGCGCCGCTTCACTTCGATCGCCCGGGCGATGATCTCCGGAAGGCGCCGCTCCGGCGCATCCTCTTCAAAGAGCGCGAAGAGCGCCGCGTCGCCGATGAGCCCCGCCTTCACCGCCTCCGCGAGCCCTTCGGCCCGCAGCCGCGGCGTGAGCGTCTCCAGCGTGTCGAAGTCGATGAGCACCTTCCGGGGCTGATGGAACGCGCCGACCGCGTTCTTCACGCCGTCCAGGTCGACCGCGGTCTTTCCGCCCACGGAGGAATCCACCTGGCTCAGGACCGTGGTCGGGATATTATAGAAGTCGATGCCCCGCATGTAGCAGGCGGCGGCGAAGCCCGCCAGATCGCCCACCACGCCGCCGCCCACGGCGCAGACGCAGTCCCTTCTGGTAAAACCGGCCTGCAGCATGGCGCTGAGCAGGCGCTCCAGCATGGCGAGGCTCTTGCTGCCCTCGCCCTGCGGCACGACTAAGAGCCGCGGCTCTCTGCACTGCTCCGCCAGCGTCTGCGCGTACTGCGGCGGCACGCCGTCGTCCGTCACCACCAGGAC